>CAMDQY010000104.1 GCA_945906005.1 Novosphingobium sp. Chol11
AAAAGCGGCACTTGATCGAAAACCTGTTCGCCAAAATCAAGGACTGGCGACGCATCCACACCCGCTATGACCGCTGCGCCCACACCTTCATGTCCGCCATCGCAATCGCCGCTACCGTCATCTTCTGGCTGTGATCAATGAGTCCTGACTCTTAGCCTCTTGCGCAATAATCGAGCGGAAAATTTCGCGCGATGGTCCCTTTTCCGTCTTGGTCAATACAGCGAAAATGTAGACCATTCTTTCCTCAAGCTGCGACCATGTCGCGACCAGTTGACCGAGCGCAAGCAGAATTTTCTCATCCTCAACCCCGCCGCTGAAAATGCCTGGATTTGGCAAATCGCGGTTCGCGGGTTGGCGTGAACTGTCGTAGCGCTTTATCTCTTTGCTCCGGGGTTTATTCATTCGGCGAGATCCAATCACAAGGCTGAAGGAGTTTACCGTAAAGCTGAGACAGTAGCACGTTGCGAAGCAAAAATTCCGTTTACACTATACCAATTACAGTCTGTCCATGAGCTCAAGGCGAGCAAGCGGTGGCACATTGCAGCACCGTGCTGGACGAAAACCCCTCCCCTTGATGCCCTCCCATCAAGGAAAGGGGAGACTGGAATCGCCCCCTCCGCCGCCCTTAGGGCGTTCCTCCTCCCCCGATAGGGAGAGGAATTATCCGACTGTCACTCGCAAACACCGTTCGTGCTGAGTTTGTCGAAGCACCGTACTTATTTTGAAGCGACGCCCTAGAAACGAAAACGGCCCTTCGACAGGCTCAGGGCGAACGGAGGCCCCTACTCCCCCGTAAAATTGGGCTTGCGGCGCTCGGCGAAGGCCTTGCCCGCCTCGTAATGGTCCTTGGTCCAGGCGCTCTGTGTCTCCATGCCGAGGTGCGCTTCGATCAGCCCTTCAAGCATGTTGCGCATGACGAGGTTGATCGCGCGCTTGGTGGTCTGGAGCGCCACGCGCGGGCTGTCGGCCAGCCGCTGCGCCAGACCATAGACCTTCTCGTCAAGCTCCTCGAAGGTCTCAACCGCCTCATTGATGAGCCCCGCGGCGGCAGCCTCACGCCCGGTCAGCGGCTCGCCGGTGAACAGGTGATACTTCGCGCGCGGAAAGCCCATCAGCAGCGGCCAGGTCAGCGCGCCGCCATCGCCCGCCGTCATGCCGATGTTGACGTGGGTGTCGGCGATCTTGGCATTGGCCATCATATAGGTGATGTCGCAGAGCGAGGCGAGTGTCGCACCAAGCCCCATGGCGTGCCCGTTGATCCGCCCGATCAGCGGCTTCTCCAGCCGCAGCATTGATTCGACGATGTGGCGCGCTTCGAGCATCTGGTAATACCACATCGCGTGGTCGTTGTTCTCGTAGCGCTCCATCATCCGCTTGATGTCGCCGCCCGCGCTGAACGCCTTTTGGCCCGCCCCGGTGAGCACCACGACGTCGGTCTCGCGGTCGTGGTTGACCAGCTCGAAGATCTGCGACAGCTCGGTGTGATCTTCCGGCGATGGCGAGTTCATCGGCGGGTTGTCCATCGTGATGACGAGAATCGTGCCCCGCTTCTCGAGCTGCAAATTTTTGATGCCTTCGTACATCGGCGTTTCCTTCCGTAGATCACATTTCAGTTAGCGAGGCCCATGGCGGGCACGGCACAGGCCGCCGCATATTCCTCGCGCAGGCGCACGACAAGCTCGGCAACGGTCGGAATGTCATGGATCAGCGCCGCGCCTTGCCCGGCCGACCACACGTCCTTCCACGGCTTCTGGCCCTCGGGAAGGTGGTCGTGGCCGTGGTGCTCTGGCGCGACGAGATTGTCGGGATCGAGCCCGACCTGCCGCAACGATTGCTTGAGCCAGCTCGCCGCAAGGCCGGTGTAGTCTGCAGTGTAAGTGACGTCAGTAACGCCCGCTTCGACGATCATCTGCTTGTAGGCTTCGGGCGCGCCCGCCTCGCGCGTGGCGATGAAGCGCGTGCCGAGATAGGCAAGGTCCGCGCCCAGCACTTCGCCCGCGCGGATCGCCGCGCCGGTGCTGACCGCACCGGCCATGACGATAGTGCCGGAAAACATCTCGCGGATTTTGGGGATCAAGACGAGGTGGCTGATCGTGCCGGCATGGCCACCGCCACCGCCGCCGATCGCGATCATGCCGTCCACGCCCGCCGCTGCCGCCTTTTCGGCGAAGCGCACGCTGGTCACGTCATGGAAGTGGAGCATGCCCATGTCGCGCACCATGGGCGCAACCCGCGTCGGATCGCCAACTGAAGTAACCACGATGCGGGTGCCGTGTCGCCGGCAAGCCTCGAGGCTGCGGCGAAACTCGTCGGTATCGGCGCGCGGCGAAATGTTGACGCACAACGGCCCCGCGGTGCCGCCCTCGCCTTCGAAACGCTCGAGGCTTGCGCTGATTTCAGAAAGCTGGGCTTCCAGCTCGTCGAACCCGCGCAGGTGGTTGGCGGTGATCGAGCCGATCACCCCTGCCTTGCAGCAGGCGATCGCGAGCGCCGGATTGCTGACAAGGAACATCGGCGCACAGAACGCCGGCAGCGCGAGCCTTTCGCGCACGTCTTGCGCCAATGGCATAGCCCGATCCCCTCCGCCTGACGTCAGTTCTTGGACGTTTCTTTGGACTTGGGCGGCGCCGCTTTTGGCTTTGGCGGCGCAGGCTTGGGCTTTGCCGGAGCGGCCTTGGCCCTGGCCTTGGCGCGGGCATCGTCGAGCTTGGCGACGCCATCGTCGGGCGAGGTGAACACGTCCTCGCCCTTGGCCTTCTTGCCGATCGAATAGCGGTAAACGACGTAGACGGAGGCGCTGGCCGCACCGGCCACTGCCCAGCGAAGCAGTTTCATGGAGTTTCTCCCCATTGCTGAGAAAACGATGACTTTGACCGCGACGTGGCGGTTTGCGGCAATACACGGCTGGTCGGCATGAGCCTGCTATTACCCTATTCGGCCTGTTCCACAAGACCATGCGGAATTGCCGCAACACCATGGCTCGGCTATTGCCGGAACCATCGGGCGCAGACCCGCACCAACAGGAGAGAGTGCCGCGTGGAAGGTTACAGCGAACTGATGGACCTCGCCCGCCGCAACAGCGGGCTCGACAATTTCGGCGAAGATTCGTTTCGCCAGGGGCTCGAGGTGTTGTGCGGTGCGCTCGAACGCGAAGCACAGCTCAACGCGACCGGCGAGAATGTGCTGCGCGACCTGATCCTGCGCTATCTGCGCCAGCGGCTCGAAGTGGAGGAATGGTATCGCCTCCACCCCGAAACCGCCGACCGGCCGCTGGTCGCACCGCTGTTCGGGGTCAGCCTGCCGCGCACCGGATCGACTGCGCTGTCGTTCCTGCTGTCGAGCGATCCGGGTATCCGGTATCTGCGCATGTGGGAAGCGCAGCAGCCCTTTCCGCCGCCGTCCACGGTCGAAGGCCCCGAGCCGCGCCGCGGATTAACCAACAGCGCGCTTGCTGGAAGCGATACCGCCAACCGCTATGTCCCAAGCGGGATCGACGGCGCCTATGAATGCCTCGACCTGATGGGCCTCACCTTCTGCAGCCAGATGTTCATCGCCTATGCCAAGGTTCCCAGCTATCATTACTGGCTGCTCGATGCCGATCTGACCACGACCTACGCATACGAGCGGCGCGTGCTCAAGATGCTGCAATGGGGCGAGGAACTGCGCCCGTGGCGGCTCAAGACCCCGGCGCACATCCTCTATATGGATCATCTCGACGCGGTCTTCCCCGATGCACGGTTCGTGATGACCCACCGCGATCCGACCGACGTGATCCTCTCGGTGGCGACGATCTATGACGACCTGCAGCGCCATTTCACCGACTCGCCCGATCCGCTCTATGTCGGCGAGCTCAACGCCTCGATGTGGTCCGAAGGCATGAACCGGCTGATCAAATTCCGCGACAAGCCGGGCAACGACGCGCGGTTCTACGACATCCATTTCCGCGCCATGCAGCAGGACCCGATCGCCGAGGTCCGCGGGCTCTATCGCTGGCTGGGCGAGGATGTGACGCCCGCCTTCGAGGAGGGCATGAAGGCGTTCTGGGAGGAAAACGAGGCGCGCGAAACATTCGACAAGCCCGACCCGGCAGTGTTCGGCCTGGGCGGCGACGATCTACGTGCGCGCTTCGCGCCTTACCTTGAGCGGATGGAACGCTGGGCGCCCTGGCCGAAGGGCTAGGCTTCGAACAAGTTAGCATATTGCTCGCGCAGCAGCTTTTTCTGGATCTTGCCCATGGTGTTGCGCGGCAGTTCATCGAGCACGATGATCCGCTTGGGCACCTTGAAGGCGGCGAGATCGCGGCGCATCTCCTCGCGCACCATGTCTGCATCGAACCTGCCAGCAGGCTGCACCACGGCTACAACCGCCTCACCGAAATCGGGATGCGGCACGCCGATCACGGCGGCTTCGGCAACGTCGGCACGATCGTCGAGCAGCGCCTCGACCTCTGCGGGGTAGACGTTGAGCCCGCCCGAAATGATGAGATCCTTCTCGCGCCCGACCAGTTGCACCGAGCCGTCGGTATCGATGAAACCCATGTCGCCGGTGATGAAGAACCCGTCGGGCCGGAATTCCGCCGCGGTCTTTTCGGGCATCTGCCAGTAGCCTGCAAAAATGTTCGGGCCACGGACCTCGACGATGCCGACTTCGCCCTGAGCGAGCACCACGCCGGTTTCGAATTCGGCGATCCGCAGTTCCACATCGGGCAGCGGCGGCCCGACGTAACCGGCGCGGCGCTCGCCATCATAGGGGTTGGACGTCAGCATCCCGGTCTCGGTCATGCCGTAGCGTTCGAGCACACGGTGGCCGCAGCGCGCCTCGAAGGCGCGGTGGATGTCCGCCGACAACGGCGCAGAGCCGGAAACGAACAGGCGCATGTTTGCAGCCGCCTTACGAGTGAAGCGGAGGTCGGCGAGCAGGCGGATATAAAAAGTTGGTACGCCCATCAGCACGGTCGATCGCGCCATCAGCTCGATCACCGCGCCGCTCTCGAACTTCTCCAGGAACACCATCGATGCGCCCGAAAGCAGCACGCAATGCACCGCCACGAACAGGCCATGGACGTGGAAGATCGGCAGCGCGTGGATCAGCCGGTCTTCGCTCGTGAAGCGCCACAGTTCGATCAGAGTTTCGCCATTCGCCACAAGGTTGCGCTGGGTCAGCATTGCGCCCTTGGGCTTGCCGGTGGTGCCCGAGGTGTAGAGGATCGCGGCGATGTCCTGCGGCTGGCGCGGCGCTGGAGGTGCCTGCGCCTCGGGCAGATTTGCAAACAGCGCGGCGAGCGTCCGCACCGCGACCCTGCCCTTGCCGATCCGCTCGAACAGTGGCTCGTCACCCTCGCGGCACACGGCGAGCACCGGGGTCGCGTCGGAGGCGAAGTATTCCAGCTCCGCCTCGGTATAATCGACATTGAGCGGCAGGTAGATCGCGCCGGTGCGGACCACGGCGAAATAGAGCAAAAGCGTCTCGACCGACTTGTCGGTCTGCACCAGCACTCGTTCGCCCGGCACGACGCCCAGTTCGCCAAGCCGCGACGCCAGCCGCGCCGACAGCACCTCGATTTCGGCATAGGACCACGCGCGGCCAGCTGCCTCGACCAGCGTGCGCTCGGCATAGCGGGCGAAGCTCGCCGCAAAGCGGGAATGGAGATCGCCGGCCAAAACTCGATCCTTTCGCTTGGGAACTAAGACGCGCTCGCCATGCACTTTGCGTGGCTGGTGGGCAATCACAGTAATCGAATGATTGAGCGTTGCGCGAAGGCCGCGCAACCCTATCTTGGCAACGGTAGTTCCGGGCTAAAGGCTGTGCTTTTTAGGGCAGCCGGAAAGGGCAATCGCGATGAAGGGTTACAAGGACAATATCGAGAAACAGACCGAGGACAACACTGATTTGCGGCGTGTGATATATACCGGCCACAATCTCCAGCTCGTGCTCATGTCGATCGAGCCGGGCGACGAAATCGGAGCCGAAGTCCACGAAGACCGCGACCAGTTCTTTCGCGTCGAAGCTGGTGAGGGCGAGTTCACGATCGACAACAATGTTTACCGGGTGAAGGCCGACGACGCAGTGATCGTGCCGCAGGGCGCGCGCCACAACGTCAAGAGTGTCGGCAGCGAGCCGCTCAAGCTCTATACCATCTACGGACCGCCCGAACATATCGACGGAACCGTCCACAAGACCTGCGCCGATGCCAGCACTGCGCACGAGCATTTCGACGGCAAGACTACCGAATAGTCACCGGGCTGGCGGGCGAAAGCCAAACCGTGGCTTTGCAAACCGCGCCAGCGTGCTAGTCATCTCCCGAGCATCGCCTTGGGAGGGGCTTACCGATGAAGTTCTGGAAGAACCTGGCTGGATTGTGCGCCGGGATCGTCATGCTGGGGCTCGCGTCAACGCCGCTTCGCGCCGAATCGCTGCTCGAAGCCGTCAACGGTTCGCCCGCATTGATCGGCGAGAGTTTCGCGATTGGACAGCGTGTGTTCAAGGCGAACTGCGCCGGCTGCCATGAAGGCTCCACCAGCCGCGCGCCGCAGCCCGCGGTGCTGCGAAATATGCGGCCCGAGACGATCTACCGCGCGCTGACCGAAGGCGTGATGAAGCCAATGGCCGCGAGCCTTAGCGAAGGCGAACGCATCGCCGTCTCCGAATATCTTGCCATGCGCAAGTTTGCGAACGCGGACGCGAAGGTCTCGCCAAAGGCTTGCGATGCCAGACACTCCGGTTTCGACCGCAAGGCCGTTCCCACCTATACCGGCTGGGGCTTTGATCCTGCCAACAGCCATGCGGTGTCGGCCAAGGCGGCCGGACTGACCCGCGCCGATCTCGGCAAGTTGAAGCTCAAATGGGCCTATGGCTTTGCTGGTTCCAACCGCATCCGCTCGCAACCTTCGCTGGCGGGTGGTGCAGTGTTCATTGGCAGCCACAATGGCGAGGTGCTCGCGCTCGACCGGGCGACCGGCTGCGAACGCTGGCGCTATCAGGCGCGCGCCGAGGTGCGTACCGGGGTAGTCATCGAGCCGTGGCAAAGCGGTGACGGCAAGGCCGATCCGCTTGCCTTCTTCGGCGACCTTGCCGGAAACGTTTATGCTGTGCGCGCCTTCACCGGCGAGCAGGTCTGGAAGCTGCGCGCCGACAGTCACAACGCAGCCCTTATCACCGCCACGCCAGCGCTGCATGACGGAACTCTGTTCGTCACGGTGTCTTCGCTGGAAGAGAGCTCCAGCGCCGATCCGGCCTATCAATGCTGCACCTTTCGCGGCTCGGTGCTCGCGCTCGATGCCAGGACCGGCAAGGAAAAGTGGCGCACCTGGATGGTTGGCGAGCCGCAGCGAAGGATGAGCGAATCCGGCCGCGTCGAATACGGGCCATCGGGCGTCGCCTTGTGGAATACACCTGCCATAGATGCCAGGCGCGGCCTGATCTACTTCGCGACCGGCGACAACTATACACAGCCTGCCACTGACCTCAGCGATGCGATCATCGCGCTCGACATGGCAACAGGCCAGATCAAATGGGCGCATCAGGCGATCAAGGGGGATGCCTGGAACGTCGGCTGCTATGTCGGCGGCGACAATTGCCCGGACGATGCCGGGCCGGACTACGATTTTGGCGCTGGAGTAATTCTGGTGCGAAATGCCGATGGGCGCGATCTCGTGCTCGCAGGCCAGAAGGCAGGCATCGCCTATGCCTTCGATGCCGATAGCGGAGAGCCGGTATGGCAGAGGCGGGTCGGTCGCGGTGGCCTTGCCGGTGGTATCCTGTTCGGCATGGCCGCGCAGAACGGCAAGCTGTTCGCACCGGTCAGCGACTTTGGCGAAATTGCCGACAAGACCCACGCGGCCATGCCGGGAATGAATGCTATCGACATCGCTACCGGTGCCCTGCTCTGGACCGCGCCGATGGCCAACACCTGCAAGCCCGAGCTCAAGAACTGCTATCCGGGCATCAGCGCCGCGATTACCGCGACACCCGATTTCGTGATCGCGGGCAGCGACGACGGGCGGTTACGTGCCTATGCGCCGGAAAGCGGGAAGGTGGTGCTCGACATGGACCTGCTACGCTCGTTCGAGACGGTCAACGACGTTGCTGCCAGCGGCGGCTCGATGAGCGGTGGTGCCTCGCCGATCGTCGATAGCGGGCAGATCATCGTCGCATCGGGCTATGGCCACGCGATGAAGATGCCCGGCAACGTGCTGCTGGTATTCGAGAAGCAATAGTCTGGCTCGCTCCGGAGAGTCCTCAGGCCACGTCCATCGCATAGCCCGCCGCGCGCACGGTGCGGATCGGATCGGATTCTCCGTTGCGGTTGATCGCCATGCGCAGGCGGCGGATGTGGACATCGACCGTGCGCTCGTCGATGTCGCTGTCCATGCCCCAGACTCCGTCGAGGATCTGCTGGCGCGACAACACCCGGCCCGGCCGTTCCATGAAGTAGCGCAACAGGCGAAACTCCGTCGGCCCGAGGTGTAGTGCCTCGCCGCCGCGACGCACCCGGTGCGAGGCGGGATCGAGCTCGAGTTCAGCGAAATGCAGGCTGGTGCCGGTCAGTGACGGGCGGCTGCGGCGCAACAGCGCCTCGACCCGCGCCATCAGCTCGCGCGGGCTGAACGGTTTGGTGACATAATCGTCCGCCCCCGTCTTGAGGCCGCGGATGCGGTCTTCCTCCTCGCCGCGCGCGGTGAGCATGACGATGGGAATTGATGCCGTCTCGCGGTCCTTGCGCAGGCGGCGGCAAACCTCGATGCCTGGCACCTGCTCGATCATCCAGTCCAGAATGATCGCATCGGGATGCTGTTCGCGCACCATCAGCAGCGCCTCTTCGCCATCGCCGGTGCTGCGCACGTCATAGCCTTCAGCGGACAGATTCCACGTCAGCAGGTCGCAGAGCGCCCGGTCGTCCTCAACCACGAGTACCGAAGGATTCATCGTCCGTCTCCGCTAGTTGAGTCGCTCTTGTCGCGCTCGGTGCAGTATTCTCCGGTCGCGGCGAAATAGACCATCTCCGCGACATTGGTGGAATGATCGCCGATCCGCTCGAGA
>CAMDQY010000105.1 GCA_945906005.1 Novosphingobium sp. Chol11
CTTGATCGGGATCAGCGCCTGATCGTGATACATGCACAGCGCCACATCGAAGCGCCCGCGCTCGCGCGGTGCGAACATCGTGTCGGCGGAGTGCGGACCGGTCACCGCGATACCTTCGGCCTGCAATACCGCAATGGCAGGCGCGATGATCCGCGCTTCCTCGTCGCCGAAACGTCCGTCCTCGCCTGCATGTGGGTTCAGTCCGCAGACCGCAAGGCGCGGGCTTTCGATCCCGAAATCGCGCGCCAAGGCGCTGGCGACCCCGCGCCCGCGCCGCACGATCAAATCGCTGGTCAGGAGGCGCGGCACGTCAGCCAGGGCAACATGTATGGTAAGCGGCACCGTGCGAAGGCTTGGCCCGGCGAGCATCATCACCGCGTCGTGGTGCGGCACGCCGCAGGCATCTGCTACGAATTCGGTCTGGCCGGGCTGGGCAAAGCCGATCTCGGCGAGCCGTGCCTTGGCGACGGGGCCGGTGACAAGGCCATCTGCCTTGCCCGAAACGGCAAGCCGGCTCGCCCACGAAAGCGATGCGAGAGCGAGCAGCGCTCCGTCATGGGTCGGGTGGCCGGGATTCCAGGCGTGCTCGACCGAACCGAGCACTGGCAGCGCCTTGGCAAAAACCTCTGTCGCCTCTGCCGGATCGGAAATCGGCGCGATCGGAAGGTCGAGCCCGCGCGATTTCGCCGCAGCGCGCAGCAGGCCCAGGCCCTCGACCACGAAAAACGGCGGAAGGTTCTCTTCCTCGCGCCGCGCCCAAGCGGCTGCGATCAGCTCCGGCCCGACCCCTGCCGGATCGCCAAGCGAAACGGCGAGCGGAACGGGGCAGGCCATCTCAGCGGCTCACATCAGTTGTATTCGATGATCGCGTCGCGCCGAAGGTCGCGCAAGTAGATCTGGGCGCGCTTGTTGACCCGATCCTCTTCCATCTGCCCCATCAGCTGATCGAAGTTCGGGCCGGATTCGTCTTTGGGATCGTCGCGACCGCACATCATCAGCACGCGCACGCCTTCGTCGATCGATCCGAACGGCGGAGAGGTTTCGCCCAGCGAAAGGTTGAGGATCGCGGCCTGGAGAGGTCCGGGCAAGTCGCGCGCGCGCACCTGGTCGTTGGCGACCACTTGCGCGCCGATTTTGGCGGCAACCTCATCGACCGCGCCGCAGCCGCGTGCTGCCTGCATTGCCTTGGCAAATTCGGTGGCGCGGGCCTGAGCCTGCGCCTGGTTGGTGCCCTTGGGGAAACTGATCGACACCTGCTTGAGCGAGAGCAGCGCGTCGCGCGGGTCTGCCATCAACACTTGTCGCTTGTCGATCATGTAGATGATCGAGAAACCGCCGGGCAGTTCGACTGGACCGACCAGCTGGCCGGTTTGCATTTGCCGTGCAGCCGTGGCCAGTTCGGCTGGAAGCTGCGCGAGCCTGATCCAGCCAAGATCGCCACCAACCGCAGCGGTTGATGCCTGCGAATACTGCCGCGCATAGGCGACGAAGCTGCCACCCTGGCGCAACTGCTCGACGATCTTCATGGCGTTGTCGTAAACTTGCTGACGCGCCTCGGCCGGCGCGGCCAGGTAGATCTCACCGATGCGGTATTCGTCGGTGCCCTTGGCGGCCTTGAGGCGTTCGAGCAGTTCGTTGACCTCGTCTTCCGAGACGTTGATGAACGGCGAGACATTGCGCCCGAGCAGGCGCTGCCATGCGAGTTCGCCCTTGATCTGGCGCTTCAGCGAGGAAGGGGAAGAGCCGATCCGCTGGAGGTAGGCGTCCATCGCGGTGGTGTTCTGATTGAAGTTCTGCGTGGCGACACGAGCGTAGGATTCCTCGACGTCCTTGTCCTCGATCTCGATCTTGGAGGCAGCGGCCTCCTGGATCTGCAAGGTCTCGTCGATCAGGTTGCGAAGAACCTGGCCACGCAGTCGCTGCAACTCCTCGCCGGACACCTGGTTCTGGTTGGCAGCGAGGACTAGGGCGAGGCGCTGATCGACGTCGGTCCCGGTGATGATATCACCGTTCACGACCGCCGTCGCGCGGCGGATGTTGGGATTGCTCGCGCCGAACATCTGCACCCCTTCGGGGAACTTAATCTCTCCCTGTGGGCTCGATTGCGCGGGCGCGGCGACCGGCGCGGCAAGTGCTGCGGCGAGCGAAAGCGCTCCCATGAAGCGAAGTGAAGTGATGAATTTCAAGCCTGTCACCCGTGTTGAGTTTCTCGTTCCGACCGGGCAGCTGCCGGGTGCGATTTCCTTGTGATCGGGGCGATTAACCCAATCTGAGCGTTACCGATAGGGTGTTTGGGATATGATCCGAAACACCGCCTGCGGCGATCCTTCGGATGGCGGCACCAGCCCGCTCCCCCACCCGGCCTCCCAAAGCATACCATTTCGTTGGGAGGCCGGGTGGGGGAGCGGGCCGGAGCGGCTTTCGGAATTCGCAAATCGCGAATTTCGCAGAAAACTCCAATCAGCGGAATCCGAGGTTGCGCAGCGCAAAGCGCACCTGGAACGAGTTGCCCCGCTGGGCATCGCCGGTTGCAACATAGTCGCGCCGCCAGGTGAGCGAAACATCGAGGCAATCATCCTGATAGGCGACGCCAAGTCGGGTACGCAGCGGCTGCAGTCCGTCCGATCCAAACTCCGGATCCTCGTTGCGGTCGGTGAGGTTGACAACGGCCGAGCCTAACAGCGACCAATAGTTGGCGAAGGAAACGCGGCCCGCTGCGCGCAGTTCCTCGCGGTCGCGCAGATCCTCGATCTGCTCGGAAATGTCGCGGTTGAGCTTGACGTAGCCAAGTTCGACATAGGTGCGCTGGCTGCCAAAAACCGCGTCGAATTCCTGCCTGCGGATTGTCAAACTGTCCTTGTCGACCCGGAAGCGATGCACGAGCTTGATGAAATCGCGGTAGCGCACCTCGGTACGCCCGACGATATCCGAGACGCGGTCGGTAAGGCCGGTTCCATCAGGAAACAGGCTGGGCTTGTTGGTCAGTCGCACCGACTGGCCCACGGTTGTCTTGATGCGCCAGCGCGGACGTTCGAGCAACCAGTCGAACCCGTAGGTGAAGCGCACCCCGTCCTCGATCCGGTCGTAGCCGGGAAAGCGATTGAGCGCGAACAGGTTGGAATCCTCCAGCTCGATCGCGCGGGCATCCTCGTTGGGAACGTCGAGGTTGCTGATCGGCGGCGTGACAAACACTTGCGCGCGCGGGGTGAACACCTGGGTGCCGCCAAATGCCTTGCCCAGTAGCGGCCACTTCACATCGAGCGCGGCCACGGCGATGGCGCGCGACTGCCAGCCGGCAAGACCGCGATAGGCGGCGGTCTCGGTCAGTTCGTTTTCGTCCGAATGATAGACATCGGCGCGCGCCAGCCCGGTCAGTGTCACTTCCTGGCCGCCGCCCAGAATCCGGCGCATATCCCACTGCACGCGGGCGAAGGCGCGCTGCGTATCCTGCCCGTCGCTGCGCTGGATCGCCAGCGAGTTCGCCTGCAATTCGAGCCTTCCGCCGAACAGCGGGTCGGTCATGCGGTGGCGATAATCGATGACGGGCAGGGCAACCGGCATCTGGCCCTGATCGTCGCCAATGCGCAGGGTTTGCGTCGCCCATCCGGCCAGCGAAAAATAGCTGTTGGTGCCGATGCGCTCAAGTTCGGTCATCGAGCGCAGCCGGTCGTCGCGGTCGATGTCATAGCGGCGCAGGAACGTGCGGTCGGTTGCTCGCCGGATCGAGGCGGTGGCGCTCCATTTGGGCGAGAGCTGTAATCGCCCGTTGGCATAGAGATAGCCGCGGAAATCATCCTGCGCAGCCGGATCGGAGCCGAAGATCGCGATCCTGCGGCTGCCGGTGGCATAGCCGGTGATCTGGTAGGCACCCTTTTCGGTCAGCGCGCGGTACTGGACCTGCGCCATCGGCGGGGCGTCGGTGTAGAGATAGGCGGTTGCGGTGATATCGCGATTTTCGGCCAGCCGGAGATAATATGAGCCGCTGATCTCGACTCCGTTCGAAGGTGTGAAACGGAAATCGGGCACCAGGAGCCCGGAAATCGCGCGACCGTCGGTGGTGGTTTGCAGGCCCGGAATCGGAATTGCGATCGTATCGAAAAAGACGATGCGCGCGCCCTTGAACGAAACCCGTTTGCGCGTCGCATCGTAGATTACCTTGCGCGCATTGACACGCCAGGTCGGCTCCTTGGGGCAACCCTTCGCGGTTTCCACGGCGCATGCAGTGTAGGATGCCTGTTCAAGCTCGATGTTGCCGTTCTCGAGACGCCGACCAGATTGCGCCGCAAGGCGCGCGCCCTCGCGCAAGGCAAGCAGCAGGTTTTCCATCGCCCCGGTCTTGATCTCTTCAGTCAGTTCGACGCGCTCGGTGAGCAGCGTGTTTCCGTCCTTGTCGATCATCCTGACGCCGCCTGATGCGACGATGACCCCGGACTTTCGGTTCCAGACAACGCTGTCGGAGCGCACCGCCTGGCCGTCGCGGCGCAGCACGACATTGCCGGTGGCGGTCACCTCCTCGGAGTTGGTGTCATATTCCACGCGGTCGGCCTCGAAGGCGACCGGAGCTTCGTCCTGTGGGGCAGGCGCGACGGGCGCGTCGATCGCATCCTGCGCCAGCGCGGGCTGGACCCCTGCCAGCAAGGAAAGGGCAAGCGCCTCGACCAGCGAAATTAGGCCGTTGCGCCTGCTCCGCAGGCGACGGGAGGCGGCCTGCAACAGGTATCGGGAGGGTGGGCGCATGGCTTGCCTATCGCATCGGCGGCGCTTAACTGCAATCCGCTGCGGTGGCGACCTGGCGTCAATTCGCCACGATTTCAGGAGATTTCATGGAAATTCGCTTCCTCGAAGATACCACATCCAGCGAAGCGCGGATCGTCGTCTATCTCGTGAACCAGAATGCGCTGCCTCCCGGTCTCGAACCCGTGCTGGTCGAGGGCGCGGCGATGTCGCGCTTTGCGGGCAAGGCAGGGCAGCTGTTCGAAGGCTTTGTCGAGCGCGGCGGCAAGGTCGTTCGCGTGGTCCTGGCGGGGATCGGAACGCCGGGCGCGGAAGATCGCCAGTTCGCGCTCGAGCAGGCAGGGGCCGCGCTTTCGGCGCGGTATCTTGCATCGGGCGAGGCGGAAATCCTGTTCGATCTGACCGGATTGTGCCTCTCCGCAGATGAAACCTCGGCAGCCCTGCTGGGCGCGCGACTGCGCGCTTGGCGGCACGATGCCTATCGCACCAAATTGGCCGACGACAAGAAACCGAGCCTCAAGTCGATCGCCGTCAAAGGTGCTGCGGCAGGCAGCGACGCTGGCTGGCAAATCGAGACAGCGCTGGCCGAGGGAGTCGAGCTCACGCGCTTGCTGGTGGCCGAACCCGCAAACACGATTTACCCCGAGAGTTTTGTCGCGCGCTGCGAGGCTGTGATGCACGGCACGGGACTGTCGCTGCGCGTGCTGCATCCGGACGAAATGCGAAGGCTCGGCATGGGCGCGCTGCTTGGCGTCGCGCAAGGCTCGGCGCGAGAGCCGCGAGTGCTGGTCATCGAATGGCAGGGCGGTGCCAAGGGCGAACGGCCGCTGGCGCTGGTAGGCAAGGGAGTCACCTTCGATACCGGCGGCATTTCGATCAAGCCTGCCGCCGGCATGGAAGACATGAAGTGGGACATGGGCGGCGCGGGCGTCGTCGCTGGCACAATGTTGACGCTCGCACGGCGCGACGCGAAGGCCAACGTCGTGGGCCTGTGCGGCCTTGTCGAGAATATGCCCGATGGTAATGCCCAGCGGCCCGGCGATGTCGTCACTTCGATGTCTGGGCAGACGATCGAGGTCATCAACACCGATGCAGAGGGACGGCTGGTGCTATGCGACGTGCTGACCTTTGCCCAGCGCGAGTTCAATCCGTCCACGATCATCGACCTTGCAACCCTGACCGGGGCGATGATCGTCTCGCTCGGCCACGAATACGGCGGCATGTTCGCCAACGACGACGCACTTGCCGCCAAGATCGACAAGGCGGGCAAGTCGAGCGGCGACAAGGTGTGGCGCTTCCCGCTCGGCAAGGCCTACGACAAGCTGATCGACAGCCCGATCGCCGATATGAAGAACATGGGCGCGCGCTATGGCGGATCGATCACCGCGGCGCAGTTTCTCCAGCGCTTCATCGAAGATGGTCGCCCCTGGGCGCATCTCGACATTGCCGGAATGGTCTGGGCCGACAAGCCCGGCGCGACCTGGGACAAGGGCGCGACCGGCTATGGCGTGCGGCTGATCGACATGTTTGTTCGCGAGAATCTCGAGGGCTGATGCGGGTCGACTTCTACCAGCTCAGCCGGGATCCTGCCGAGAAGGTTCTGCCGCTGCTGGCGCGTAACACGGTAAACGCGGGAGCGCGTCTGCTGGTGGTATCGGGCGACGGGGCGCAGCTTGTTCGCATCGGGGCGGCGCTGTGGGAACCGAGGGAGAGCTTCCTCGCCCATGGCCGGGCGGGCGAGCTGCACGAAGAGCGCCAGCCAATCCTGCTGTCGGACCGTGCCGAACCTGCGAACGGCGCGAGCTATCTGGCACTCGCCGACGGTGTATGGCGCGAGGGCGAGGCCAAATTCGAGCGCACCTTCTATCTGTTCGACCAGGCCAGCCTGCAAGGTGCTAGGGACTGCTGGCGGATGCTCGGAATTCGCGAGAGCGTCGATCGTCACTTCTGGAAGCAGGAAGGCGGGCGCTGGGTCGAAGGGCCGTGACGCGCGACCTTGCAGCGCAGCATTATCCTCGCTAGGGGCGCGCCACATCTTGAACACAGAACTTTTTTCGCAAGGACACCTGCCATGGCCGTCACCCGCACATTCTCGATCATCAAGCCCGATGCCACCCGCCGCAACCTGACCGGCGCGGTCACCAAGATGCTGGAAGAGGCTGGCCTGCGCGTGGTTGCGTCCAAGCGCATCCAGATGACCAGGGAACAGGCCGAGGGCTTTTATGGCGTCCACCGCGAGCGTCCATTCTTCAACGACCTGGTTGCCTTCATGACCTCCGGCCCGGTGGTGGTGCAGGCGCTCGAAGGCGAGGATGCGGTGAAGCGCAACCGCGACGTTATGGGCGCGACCAACCCGGCCGATGCCGCCGAGGGTACGATCCGCAAGGCATTTGCCGAATCGATCGAGGCCAATTCGGTCCACGGTTCGGACAGCGACGAGAACGCGAAGATCGAGATCGACTTCTTCTTCAAGCCCGAAGAAATCGTCGGCTGACCTTGATCCAGGCCAAGGCATCGCGGTAAAAGCCTTCGCAAAGGAGACAATGCGATGCTGGGCATGGGCGAGGACGGCGAGAACTGTCCGTTCGAATTCAATTTCGACGAGAAGACCTTCAAGGTCGGCGATGTGGTCAGCTACCGGGTGAACGGCAGCCTTGACGGTTTTCCCTTCGTCGGCACGCTGCTCGAGGTGCACGACGATTTCGTGCTGATTGCTGCCGATCCGGGCGATCCGGACACGAAATATCGCGGCACCCGCGAAAGCCGCCCGCTGGTGGAATTCAGCGAGGTTTAGGAGCAGTCGCTCCAATTGGGCGACATTCTCTGACCGGGTTTGTCTTAGGTAGTGAATGTCCGAAATGGAGAGGAAAGCGGCGATTCCCGTGTTATTCATACGGCATGCTTCACACTCGCGATCTTACTGGCACAGTCGAAGTCGATGGCTTGCGATATGAGTGGGCTGTTCAGCGGGAACCGCAGTGGTGCACCGCCGATGGCTGGAAGGGCATGACCATCAGTCTCCGCCTGCGTGAAGCCCAGCGTGAAGCGATTTTGGAGTTTCCCATGCCATCTGCGCGTCGATCGAAGCTGCAACCGCAACTGCGACGTCCGCAGATAAACCAACGAATTATCGAAAATGGAGTCCGCGCAGCCTTGGCGGCGGGTTGGGAACCCTCTTCTCGGGGGAAGCCGGTAGTTTTCGAGGTTGACGCCGACGGCCGATAGGTTGTCGAGTCCGGAAAGTCTGCTTCGAGATCAGAAATGCCAGAACCGGACGCCTCTAAAACCCGTCCGCCACATCGATCAACCGAGTCAGCCGCTTGGGCGCGACCTCGCGCCAGCTGCGCGCCAGCCACTCGCCAATGTGGTCCCAGTCGACCCCCTTGCGGTTGAGAACGATCCCGACCCAGCCGCTCGCGCCGTAGTAGGCCGGGCGGAAATAGATGTCCGGCGAACGCTCGATCAGCGCCGCCATCTCGTCGGGGCCGCTGGTCTTCACCAGTAGCGCGATGTGCGGCTCGCCATGATGCCGGTCGCTGAAATAGGCGAAAAACTTGCCGCTCTTGCCGCCGCATCGCCAGCCAGCTGAACCATGCGAATCGCGCGCCTCAGCTTCGGGCAAGGCCAAGGCCAGCCGCTCGACCTGCGCCAATAGCCATTCGGGCGAGCTTTCCCGGCTGACCAATTCCTCGAGGCAGCGGGAATAGAGTTGATGCTCGGCGATCAGCACCCGCGCGGCGAGCGTTTCGGGCGTGTCACCGGGCAGGATCGCCACCGGAGTCTGACCCAGTAAGGGGCCGTCATCGAGCAGCGCTGTCACCAAATGAACGGTGACGCCGCCATGGCTGTCGCCCGCCTCGATTGCGCGCTCGTGGGTGTGGAGGCCGGGATATTTGGGCAGCAGTGAGGGATGGACGTTGACCATCCGGCCCTCCCACTTGGCAGTGATCGCGGGGGTTAAAATGCGCATGTAACCAGCAAGCGCGACATATTCCGCGCCGCTGGCGACCAGGGCATCGTGCATGGCGAGGTCATGCGCCTCGCGCTCAATGCCCTTGTGAGAGAGCACGAAGGTCGTCACGCCCTCGGCCTCGGCCAGCTTCAGCCCGGCGGCGTCGGCACGGTTGGAGGCGACCAGTACGATCTCGTAGGGGCAACTCGCGGCGCGGCTGGCATAGAGCAGCGCGGCCATGTTGGTGCCGCCGCCTGAAATCAGGACGGCGACCCTGGCGCGCGCCTCAGGCAAGGTGGACGGCCTCCCACGGCTCGCGCGCGGACC
>CAMDQY010000106.1 GCA_945906005.1 Novosphingobium sp. Chol11
GCGGAAATCCATCAACTGCATGATCGATGGCCACCAGAAATCTCCGCCGACTTCGGTGAAGGCGATCTTGAGCTTGGGGAACCTGTCGAACACGCCGCCAAAGATCATCGCGATCAGCGGGCGGGCCAGCCAGAACGGATATTCGCAACAATAGATTCCGACCCAGCCGGGGCTGGTCTGGTCATAGGGTTGCGAAGCGCCCGAATGGAAGTTCACGACCATGCCGGTCTCTTCCAGCGCCGTCCACATCGGGTAATACTTTGGGTGATTGTAGTTGTCGTAGCCTTCGACGATATGGCTCAGCTGCATGCCCTTGAGGCCGTTTTGCTTGGCCCAATGGATCTCCTTGACGCTGGTCTCGACATCCCAAAGCGCCGGGCACAGCCCCATACCAAGGCGGCGAACCGGCTCGTCCTGGCAGAATTCGGCGAGCCACCGGTTGAACGCGCGCGCACCTGCCCATTGCAGTTCCGGGTTTGCGTCGAACGGGCGCATGCCCAGATCCGCGCCGAACGGCGGGGAATTGTTCTCGGTGATGCCGTCGGTGAACAGCACTTCGGCGGTCACCCCGTCGGCATCCATCACCTTGTTACGCATGCCCGAATCCCAGGCCCCGTCGAGACCATCTGCATTCTCGGAGCGCCACTTGGTGTTGAATTCGCCGATCAGGAAGGCGTTCTCGGCAGCTGCACGCTCGGCGATGGCGGCGGCAAGTTGGCGGTCGAATTCATCGCGATATTGCGGATCGACGTAGTCTCGATAACGCTCGGGCGGAAGTCCGGCGTGGCCGTCGGACGAAATGACGAGGTAGCGGTCCATTTTATCTCTCTCCGGATTCGTCGTGGCGCTTATTCCGCCGCCATGCTTTGCGGCACGTCGTCGCCGGCATAGAACTGGCTGAACCACTGGCGATAGCGCAGGATGTCGCCGTCGCCATCGACGATCAGCGGATTGGTGCGGTGGATCTTGTTGTTGAAGATCGGCAGATCGGCCAACAAACCGGTCTCACCGGCGATCCGCTCGCAAGTAGCTATATATTCCTGCTCGCCAGCCGAGCCGGGTTCTTGCTTCGGGAACGCATAACTGAAGCGGATCTCGGTCAGGTTGCGCTTAACCGGGGTGAGCAGCACCATCAGCCAAACCTTTAGCTTGGCCTCCAGCGTTGTAATTTTCTGACCTGCGCCGTTCGCCACGGTTGCGACGTGCGATTCGAACAATTCCATCTCGCCGTTGTCGTTCATCACCTCATACCGGCCATCCGAGCGCGTGCGGCGGATGTGGCCTTCGTAAACTGCCTTGCCCTCGGGCACGCCGGGAGAGCCGTGGACGAACTGGAAATGGGCGACATCGACCGCATTCTCGGCCTCTTCCTGCGGGCTGGTATAGGCGATCCATTCGAACCGCATCGAGTTGTCCCAGGTCGGATCGGTGTATTCGGGATATTCGACCACGTCGAAGATTGGTTCGGCGTTTTCCGGGTGATACCAGGCCCAGATGACGTTCGCCCGCTCCTTGACCGGATACGAATGGAGCAGCGGCTCGCGCTTGGCGATCGGCGGGAACGCCTTGGCATAGGGGATTGCCGAGCAGAAACCATCGGGGCGGAACTGCCAGCCGTGGAACGGACAGGCGACTGACTTGCCGTGAACCTTGCCGCCATAGCCGATGTGCGCACCAAGATGCGGGCAGTGCGCATCGAGCATGCCTAGCTCGCCATCCTCGTTGCGGAACAGTACCTGTTCACGCTCGAAATAGCGCAATGGTTTGACGTCGCCCGGCTTGAGTTCGTCGGCATAGCCCACGAAATACCAGCCGTAGGGAACGCCCCAGGGGAAATCCATCGAACGGTCGATGGGGCTGTCGGGGAGGTGGTTGATCATTGCACGCCTCTCTCACTGGTCCGCTGCGCAGACTCGTTTCGCTCATGAGAATATCACAGTCCATTCTGAAATTAAATGGACCGGTTGTCATCATTTATTTCGCGGGTCGGGAGGCTCCCGAATTTTCGCCGGTGGCTTGCCCCGCAGCCACGCTTCGCGCAAAGCGAATGCGATATGGCGATTCTCAGCGACAAATGGATTCGGAAGTCAGCGCGGGAGACCGGCATGATCGAGCCGTTCGTCGAAGCGCAGCGGCGCGATGGCTGCATCTCCTACGGCCTGTCCTCCTATGGATATGACGCGCGCGTCGCCGACGAGTTCAAGATATTCACCAATGTCGATAGCGCGGTGGTCGATCCCAAGAATTTCGCGGACAACAGCTTCGTCGACCGCAAGACCGACGTCTGCGTGATTCCGCCCAATTCGTTTGTGCTGGCGCGAACGGTCGAATATTTCCGTATCCCGCGCGACGTGCTGGTAATCTGCCTTGGTAAGTCGACCTATGCGCGCTGCGGCATCATCGTCAATGTCACTCCGCTCGAGCCGGGCTGGGAAGGACACGTGACGCTGGAGTTTTCGAACACCACGCCGCTGCCTGCCAAGGTCTATGCCAACGAGGGCGCGTGCCAGTTCCTGTTCCTGCAAGGCAACGAACCGTGCGAGACCAGCTATGCCGACCGCGCGGGCAAATACATGGGCCAAAAGGGCGTGACGCTGCCCAAAATATGATGGGCTAAAATTGCAAGCGCGCGCCGGTATAGGAGAGAGAAATGCTGACGATTGAAGACCTGCTCGCCCGCGAGGCGATCCGCGATACGCTCGCCAAATATAACGCCTCGGGTGACCGTTCGCGCACCGAGGACTATGGCGCGTGCTTCACCACCGACGGGATCATCGAATCGGCTGATCGCAAGGGCGGCACTGGCCTCTATTACGAAGGGCGCGCGGCGATCCTTGCGTGGCAGAACGCCTGGAAGAACACGCCGAAGGGCGAAGAGAGTTCCGTGGTCAAGCGCACCGCGGAATTCGTGCGGCACAACCTCACCACCTGCAAGATCGACCTGACAGGGCCCGACACTGCAGACGTGCGCACCTACTGGATGGTTATCACAGACGTCGGGCCCGATCACTCGGGCGTCTATGTCGACAAGTTCCGCAAGGAAGACGGCGAGTGGCTGATCGCGCACCGCAAGGTCCGTACCGACTGGTTCGCGGCTAACAGCCACTTCGGCGGCGGGCGCTGAGAAACTGCCCACTGACAAGGGAACAAACTGCGCACTCATGGCTTTCAGGGCAAAGCCTATACCGGGAGTGCGCCATGTCGAAAATCGCCGCCATCATCGGGCGACTTCTGATCGCTATCATTTTTGTCGTGTCCGGCATCGGCAAGTTCGCCGATCCCTCGAGCACTGCGCAGATGCTAGGTTCGGTCGGGCTTTCGCCCGCGCTCGCGATACCTTCTGGGCTGTTTGAACTGATCGCCGGTTTGATGCTCGCTGCTGGCTTCGCAGTCCGGCTGGTTGCGATCGCGCTGTTCGCGTTCGTGGCGCTTACGCCGCTGTTCTTCCATAACCGTTTCATCGATCCGTTGCAGGCGGCGATGGCGATGAAGAACCTCGCGATCATGGGCGGTCTGATGCTTGCCTTCGCGCATAGCCAGATGTGGTCGCACTATTACGGCATGACCCGCCAGCGCAGGGGCGAGATCGCCGCGCGCGATGCGGAAAAGCGCGCCCACGATGCCGAACTGCGGGCGGCTCGGGCCGAAGGCGTAATTACTGCCGCCAAGACCGAACGGGTCGTGGTCGATCGCAACGGCGACGGCGACGGCTATGTCGATTCGGTCGCGACGCGGCGTCGGCAGTGGTTCGACTGGTAGGTTCCGACATTAGTTGACGGCAATTCGGCATCCGGGATTGCGCGTCTAAGGCGCTTGCCTTATTAGGCACTCGTGGCAGAGATCGCCGCGTCGAACTAGGATGCCGATGACCGTCTCACAAGCTTCCCGCAAGCGCTCCGATACGCGTGGTGAGGCGACGCGCCTGGCATTGATCGAGGCAGCCGAATCGCTGTTTGCGCAAGGCGGGGTCGAGGTTGTTTCGACCCGGCAGATCGGCGCCGCTATCGGCTCGTCCAACACTAATGTGGTTGCGTATCACTTCGGCAGCAAGGATGCGCTGATCCGCGAGGTCTATCGCTATCGCCTGCCGGCAATCGATCGGCGACGTGGCGAGTTGTTAGGCGCGGCGCAGCGCGATGGGGCCAGCGAAAATGTGCGAACACTCGTGCGCGTGTTTTTCCTGCCGCTGTTCGAACAGACCGACGGCGAAGGACGGCACAGCTACGCAGGGTTCCTTTCCGGGCTGGAGCGTTCCGGCCTGATCGCCACCCGGATCGAGGTCAATGCCGAATTTCCCGAGACCCAGGCGCTATTCGAGCGGCTGCGCGATTGCCTGCCACCTGCCGCGCGCGGCCGGTTCGGCGGGCGCATGCGGATGGTGACCGCGCTGGTCGCAACCGCCCTCCAACAGATCGACTTCGAAGCGCGGGACATTCCAGAGAACGCTGCGCGATTGTTCGATGATGCCGTCACCATGGCGGCGGCGGCTTTGGTCGCACCACCTGGCTAGCGGCTGTAATTCGGGACGGGGAGAGGGACACACAAATGAAATGCAAATCGGCTGTTTTGGCGGCTTTTGTCAGCACCACCGGGCTTTGCGCAGGACAGGTCATGGCGCAGGACCGTAGCGTATTGCCGATCCCGCCCGCGCCGTTCACAGGCACGATCGGCGAAACGGTAGCCACGTCTCAGGCCGGACCGGAGGCGCTCCAGTCAGTGCGTGCGCCCGAAGGAGCGCCCAACGTGTTCCTGTTCATGTCCGACGATGTCGGCTTTGCCATGACCAGCGCGTTCGGCGGACCTGTGCCGACCCCCAACTTCGAGCGCATGGCGCAGGCAGGGCAGCGCTATAACCGCTTTCACACCACCGGCATCTGTTCGCCCACCCGGGCAGCCTTGCTGACTGGGCGCAACCACCACCAGACTGGGACCGGTATGCTCTCCGACCTGCCTTCGGGCTATCCCGGCTACACCGGGCGGATCGGCGCGGATACCGCGACGATTGCTCAGGTACTGCGCCTCAACGGCTATTCCACAGCCATGTTCGGCAAGCATCACAATTCGCCGGCCAGCGACCGGAGCCTCGGCGCGAGCCACGATAGCTGGCCGACAGGGCTGGGCTTCGAATATTTCTACGGCTTCAACGGCGGCGATAACGACCAGCATGCGCCAACGCTCTATCGCGGCGTGCAGTTGGCGCAGGAGGATGACAACGACAAGGCAGGCAAGCTGCTCGACCAGCGGCTGGCTGACGACATCATCAGCTATGTCCACAACCAGAAGGCCGGAAACCCCGGAAAGCCATTCCTCGTCTATTTCGCGCCGGGATCGGCGCATGCCCCGCACCAGGCGCCCAAGGATTATATCGCCCGCTTCAAGGGAAAGTTCGATCACGGCTGGGACGCGCAACGCGTGCTGACCTGGCGCAGGCAACTTGCCATGGGGGTCATTCCGCAAGGTACGAAGCTGACGCCGCGCGCGGCGGAGCTTCCGGCGTGGGATTCGCTCACCTCGCAGCAGAAAGCCTTTCATGCCCGGCAGATGGAAGTTGCTGCTGCCATGCTGGTCTATCAGGACGAACAGTTTGGCCGCGTGGTCGACGAGTTGAAGCGCATGGGCCAGTTTGACAATACGCTGTTTGCGGTGGTGCTGGGCGACAATGGCGGCAGCGGCGAGGCGGGGCCTCGCGGAACCTTGAACGAGTTGCGCACCATCGCCGTCCAGAACGAGCGTGAGGATTGGCTCAATGGCAGCCTCGACATCCAGGGCGGACCGCAGACCTACCAGAACTATTCGGTCGCCTGGGCCTGGGCGATGAACACGCCCTATCCGATGGTCAAGCAATATGCCTCGATGCTGGGCGGCATTCGCAACGGCGCGATCTTCTCGTGGACGGGCCACGTTGCAAAACCGGGCGCGATCTGTGCGCAGTTTGGCCACGTCAACGACGTGGTACCGACCGTCCTCGAAGCGACCGGAATCCCCGCGCCGAGGCGCGTGCTCGGCACCGATCAGAAGCCGATGGACGGCACCAGCCTCGTCTCGAGCCTCGCCACTTGCCAGCCCAAGGCACCACGTACCCAGTATTTCGAAATGGCCGGCAAGATCGGCCTCTACAAGGATGGCTGGTGGCTTTCGGGCGAAAACGGGCGCGATTCGTGGAAGGAGCAGAGCGAGCGCGGCGAGCAGCCGCAGAATACGATCAGCCTTTACAACCTCGATACGGATTTCTCGCAGAACACCAATCTGGCAGCGAAAATGCCGGAAAAGACCGCCGAGGTGCTTGCCGAGTTCGAACGGCAAGCGCGCGCCAACCAGGTCTATCCGCTCGACCATCGGTTTGGCTCGGCAAGGATCGATCAGGCCGCGATGCTCGCCATGATGGCCAAGCATTACGACTACTGGGGCAAGGACGTGAGCGTTCCCGCCGCAGGCGGCGCTCCGTTTCTCGCCATGCGCCCGTTCACCGTGGAAGCCGACCTGGTGCTCGACAGCGCCACTTCGTCGGGCGCGGTGGTCGCGCTCGGCAGCCGCTTCGGGGGCTGGAGCCTCTACCTCGACAAGGGACGTCCGGCACTGTTTTGGTCGCGTTCGACCGATCCGGCCGAGCAGTTCTCGGTTCGGTCCGACAAGACCTTGCCCGCTGGCAAGTCCGGCCTGCGGATGCGGCACGAGACCACCCGACCGGGCGCTCCAGCCACAATCGTCCTGAGTTCGGGCGGAGTGGAATTTGCGCGGCTCGCCTTGCCCACCAACCTGCTGTTTCCAGCCGGCAACGGCGAGATGCTCGACATTGGTCGCGATCGCGGTTCGACGGTGACCGAGTACAACACGCCGGGCGGACGGATCGAAGGCGATATTCCGCACGTTCGCGTTGATTTCGATTGAGCGGGTAATCCGTAATTACGGAATGCCGCGCATCACGGAAACAACGCCATTGCCTCAATACGCGCCATTCGCCAGTCTGGTGTGGAACAACACAATCCTTGAAAGGGAGCCGAATCGATGAAATTGGCAGAAGCGAAACACGCCTTCGTGACAGGCGGAGCCAGCGGGATTGGCCTTGGCATTGCAAATGCACTTGCCGAAGCGGGCCTCAACGTCACCATTGCCGACATCAACGAGGAGGCGATCGAGCAGGTCGTCAAGACCCGCGCCAACCAGTTCCGCGGCGTCAAGCTCGATACCCGCGATCGTGACAACTGGAAGCGCGCCAAGGAAGAGGCCGAAAAGGTGTTCGGCCCGGTCGACGTGCTCATAAACAACGCGGGTATCGCACCGCACGGCAAGCCATTGGCAGACACCTCGTTCGAGAGCTTCGACACGCTGATGAACGTCAACCTGATCGGTCCGGCCAACGGTGCGATGACCTTTGCGGCGGACATGCGCGATCGTGGGAAGGGTCACATCGTCAACACTTCCTCCTCAGTGGGGCTGTCGGCCTTCGGCGGCGGCGTCGGCGTCTATTCGATGACCAAGTTCGGGGTCGCTGCGATGAGCTATGCGCTGCGCCAGGATCTCGCCCCGCATGGCGTCGGCGTCTCTGTGCTGTGCCCCGGCATCGTCGCCACCAACCTTCACGCCAACACGGTCAAGATCGGCGGCGAGAGCAACGATGATCCTTCGTCCAAGCCGAAGCCCACGGTCACGGCAGACGAGATCGGCCAGATGGTCATCTCGGCAATCGAGAACGATGAGGCGGTGATCGTTACCGACAAGGGCTTCTGGCAGGTTGTCGAATACGGCATAGCGCCGGTTCGCGCGGCCTGCGAGCTGCGTGAGAAGGCGTGATGTCCTGACCCGGATGCCACCTGCGGTGGTGTTCGGGTCGCTCGGCGCATTACAGATCGGCATCGGCGAGGCTTGGGGCACGGATATGGCAGAGCACTCGGACCCGGTCACAGGCATTGCCGAGCAGCCCGAGGCGCTGGCTTCCAAGCAGGCAATCACCGAACTGGTATATCGCTACGGCCAGCTGGTGCGTTATGACCGACCCGAAGAAACGGCGGAGCTCTACCTGCCCGGCGGTCTGTTCGAGGTGCGGCGTGGCCCTCCTGATGGCCCTCATACCGCGGTGCAAAACCGGCTCGAAGGTCGTGAGGCGATCCGCGACATGCTGCTGCCTAGCAAGGGCAAGCCGCATCCGGTGCCGCTGATCCACAACCTCAGCATCGCGGTCGAAGGCGACAGCGCGCGCGGGACCTGCGTGATGCAGACACCCACTTCGGCAGACGGAAAAGGCTTCTGGGGCGAATACCGCGACCGCTATGCGCGGCTCGACGGTCGCTGGTATTTCGCCGAACGGATTTTCACGATGTACGAGTTTGCTGCGTAGCCCTCGCGGGCCGCGTCACCTCGTCGCCATCTCCACCCCAAACGCTCTTGCCAGCGCTGACATGCGCAGTCCGCCGACCTGCATGGCCTGAGGCGTCGGTCCGGCGATGTTGAAGCCGTGGTAGGCGCCGGGCACGACATGCAGCTCGGCAGGAATTCCGGCGCGGGTCAGGCGGCGAACATATTCCATGTCTTCTTCCATGAACAGGTCGAGCGCGCCGACGTGGACGAAGGCCGGGGGAAGGTCGCTGTAGTCCTTGACGCGGGCTGGCACCATCTCCTCGGGCACGTCCGGGCCGCCCGGCTCCATGCCAAGCATGGCCTTCCAGCCGAACCGGTTGCGCGCCGGAGTCCAGACGAACTCGCCAGTATGCGGGTGCGGATCGCTGGTCGTGCCGGTGCGATCGTCGAGCATCGGCGAATCTAGCAACTGGAAGCAGAACGTCGGACCACTGCCATTCTTGCGCGCCATGTTGCGCGCGTAAATGGCAACAGCCGCCGCGTGGCCGCCGCCCGCGCTCTCGCCCGCAACGGCGATGCGCGCCGGATCAATGCCGAGCGCGTCGG
>CAMDQY010000107.1 GCA_945906005.1 Novosphingobium sp. Chol11
AAGATCATCTGCATTTCCTTGCGGAACTCGCTCTGGTTCATCGCCGCCCATGCGCCCCAGAACACGCCGACCACCTGGCAGCATTTCAGCAGCGTCAGGTTGAGCGGCAGCTTCGGAATCCCGGCGGTAAAGCCGATCACTGCGTAACGTCCCTCCCAGCCGATCGAGCGGATCGCCGGTTCGGCATAGTCGCCGCCGACCGGATCGTAGATCACATCATAGCCCTTGGGGCAGGCCGCCTTGAACTGCTCGGCCAGCGCGCGCGATGCTGCCTTGTCGAGATCGCCGCGCGGATAGACCAGGCACTCGTCAGCGCCAGCGGCCAACACCGCGTCGCGCTTTTCGGGCGAGGACACCGCCGCAACCACCCGCGCGCCCAGCGCCTTGCCCAGCTCCACCGCCGACATGCCGATGCCGCCGCCCGCGCCGAGCACCAGCATCGTCTCGCCGGCTTTCAGGCGCACGCGGTCGAGCAGCGCATGGATCGTGGTGCCGGAGGTCATCATCATCGTCGCGCCCTGATCGAACGGCACGGTGTCGGGTAGCTTCACCGCGAGCGATGCCTTGCAGATCGACACTTCGCCGAGACCGCCGTTGCTGAGGCACACGACCCGATCACCCGGTGCGAAAGTGGTCACGGCTTGGCCGAGCGCCTCGACCACGCCGGAAAACTCGGTTCCCGGCACGAACGGGCGCGGCGGTTTTGTCTGGTAAAGGTCCTCCAGCATCAGCGCGTCTGGATAGTTGAGAGACACCGTGCGCACGCGAACCTTGATCTCGCCGGCGGCAGGCTCGGGCACGTCGATCTCGGCAAATTCCATCGTTTCAGCGGGACCGGGATCCCTGCTCAGCCATGCTTTCATCGTGGTCACTTTCCTATCAGGCGTTGCGTGCGGTCAAGCCGCCATCGACCGGTATCACCGCGCCGGTCACGAAGCTGGCGGCAGGCAGGCACAGGCTCAGGATCATGTGCGCCAGCTCCACCGGCATGCCATAGCGGCGCAGCGCGGTGCGGCGATGCGCGAATGTCGCGCGGTCGTTTTCGGGAATCTTGCGCGTGAGGCCGGTCAGCACCGGTCCGGGGCAAATCGCGTTGACGGTAATGCCCTCCTTGCCGAGATCGACCGCCATGGCCTTGGTGAAACCGGCAACGCCGTGCTTGGCGGCGACATAGGCGCTGTTGCGCGCGGTCGCGCCGAGCGCCTCGGTCGAGGCGATGTTGACCACGCGCGCGGCATCGCTCCTGCGCAGGAAAGGCAGCGCGGCGCGCAGCGTGCGCTGGTGCGCAGTGAGCAGCACATCGAGCTGCCATTGCCACACGTCGTCGAATTCGGGAGCGTCGAGCGCGGTTAGGCGGGCGGCCCCGGCATTGTTGACGAGGCAGTCGATCCCGCCGAAATCACCGGCGGCCTGCTCGATCACCACTTTGATGGCGGCGGGGTCGGTCACATCGAGGGCATAGGCCTTCGCATCGCCGCCCTCGGCTCGGATCGCCGAGGCCACTGCCTGCGCTCCCGCGCCATCAAGATCGCTCAGCGCTACGCGTGCGCCTTCGCGCGCGAAAACATGCGCGCTTGCCTCGCCTATGCCGCTCGCCGCGCCGGTGATGAACACCACGCGCCCCTGCATCGAGCGCGACAGGTGGGGAACAGCTTCGCTCATGCCATGTTTCCAGCCATCACTTCCTCTGCTCTTTCGATGAACTCCTCGACCGAGCGGCCCAGATTGGCAAGCCGCTGGTCGGCGCTGTTGCCCTTGGAAAAGCGGTCGAACAGTTGCTGCACGGCGACCCCGGTGCGCCAGTTGGCGAAGGCCTCGTACCAGAGCAGCGCATCGGGATCGATCTGCATGCGGGTCGCATAGAGCTGCGCGAAAACCCGGTTTTCGGGCAGGCCAAGGCTTGTCGACCGCCGCATGAACCGCCAGTAGGACAGGCAGATGCCGACATCGACCAAGGGATCGCCCAGTGTCGCCATGTCCCAGTCGAACACCGAGACCACCCGGTCGGGATCGCCGGGGAGGAACTGGCAATTGTCGAGCTTGTAGTCGTTGTGGACCAGCGCGGGCGGGCCGGACTGCGGCATCTGGTCGGCGAGCCGTTCGCCCATTGCTTCATAGCGGTGGCCGCAATCCCCCGAGGCGACCCGCGACCAGCGATCCCGCCAACCCGCCACCTGCCGCTCGACGAAGCCGTCCGGCTTGCCGAGGTCCGACAGGCCCACGGCGGCGTAATCGACCTTGTGGAGATCGGCCAGGGCATCGGCCATTGCCGTGGCGAGCCGCATGCCGAGATCGGGCAGGGCTGCCATCGAAGCGGGGGCTTCGCCGAAAATCACCACGCCGCCCTGGCGGTATTCCGAGACGACGAACGGCGCGCCGATTACCTCGGCGTCCTCGCAAAGCACATAGGCGCGCGGCGCGCGCGGCCACGCCTGCCACAGCTTGGAAAGGATCGCGTGCTCGCGGTGCATGTCGTGCGCGCCCGGCGCGATCTTGCCAAACGGCGGGCGGCGCAGCACCAGCTGCATTGGGCTGAACGCGAGCCGATAGGTCAGGTTGGCAGTGCCGCGCGGAAATTGCGCCACCGTCATCGCATTGTGGGGAAGCTCCGGGACATGGGCGCGCAGCCACGCTTCCAGCCTGGGCCAGTCGAGCTCGTCGCCCGCGCGGATGGCAGCAATTTCGGGCTGCTCCTCGCTCATCAGGTCACCTGACGCCCATGCTCCTTCATCAGCGCGCCGTATTTCGCATGCGCCTTTTCCAGCCGGATCGAGCGGGTGTAGGACGGGAACACAGTTTCGCACGGCGTCACCTCGCGCAGCAGCAAGCGGGCGAGAGTCGATTTGTGAAGTTCGGTCGGGCCGTCCGCCAACCCGACGTGATATGCGTTCAGGATCATGTGGACGAACGGCGCTTCGTCCGAGACGCCGAACGAGCCGTGGACCTGCAGCGCGCGATCGGCGATGCGCTTGAGCACGCCGGTCATGCCGACTTTCACCGCCGAGATGTCCTTGCGCACCTTGTTGTAATCGTTGAACTTGTCGATCCGCCAGGCTGTGCGCATCAGGAGCAGGCGGAACTGTTCCAGCTCCAGCCACGAATCGGCGACCATTTCCTGCACCATCTGCATATCGGAGAGCGGACGGCCCTTGGTCTTTCGCGAAACCGCGCGCTCCATCATCATGTCGAGCGCGGCCTGTGCCATGCCGACGGTGCGCATCGCGTGGTGGATGCGACCGCCGCCCAGCCGGGTCTGCGCCACCACGAAAGCGCCGCCGCGCGTCCCCAGCATGTTGGCAACCGGCACGCGCACCTTGTTGTAGCGGATATGCGCGTGCTCGGCCTTGGGATCGGTGCGCTCGGCCCAGCCACCGATGCCGACATTGCGGATGATCTCAATGCCGGGCGTATCGCTCGGCACGATCAGCATGGTGTGTCGGCGATAGGGTTTGTCGTCGGGATCGGTGACGACCATGGCGATGAAGAACGCGGCGTGCTTGGCCATCGAGGAGAACCATTTCTCGCCCTCGATCACCCAATGGTCGCCGTCGAGCGTGGCCTTGCAGGTGAATTCGAGCGGATCGGAGCCGCCCTGCGGCTCGGTCATCGAGAAACACGACAAGATCTCGCCGTCGAGCAGCGGCTGTAGATATTTGCGCTTGTGCTCCTCGGTGCCGTAGTGGGCGATGATCTCGGCATTGCCGGTATCGGGCGCCATGCAGCCGAAAATCATCGGTGCGTTGCCGGACCGTCCGAGAATCTCGTTGAGCAGCGCCAACTTGACTTGGCCCTCTCCCAGACCACCAAGCTCGGGCGGTAGGTGGACTGCCCACAGCCCCTGTTCCTTCACCCTGGCCTGCAACGGCCTGATCAGTGCGTTGCGATAGGGATCGTTGACGTCGAACGGGTTGTCGAGGATCAGGCGCAGCGGCTCGATCTCCTCGCGCACGAAGGCATCGGCCCAGTCGAGCTTGGCCTGATATTCGGCGTCGGTTTCAAAATCCCACATCGTTTCGTTCCTCTTGGTCCTGAAGTCTCACGCGCCGCCATCGACCACGATGTTGGCGCCGGTGGTGTAACTGGATGCATCGTCGGCAAGGTAAAGCGCGGTCGCGACGATCTCGTGCGGCTCGCCGAAGCGCTTGAGGCTAATCCGCGCCTTCATCGTCTCGCGATCCTGCCAGCCAGCCGAAATGTCAGTCTCGAAGCTGCCCGGTGAGATCACATTGACGCGAACCTTGGGCGCGAATTCCCTGGCGAAGGCCAGCGACACGGTGTTGAGTGCAGCCTTGGCGGCGGCATAGGGTGCATAGGCGGGTTGGGGCCGCAGGGCCCCGGTGCTCGAAATCTGGATGATCGCGCCGCCGTCACCTGCCGCCATGCGCGAACCGATCAGCGCGGTCAGCCGGAATGCGCCCTTGAGGTTGACCCCGATGATCTTGTCAAACAGCGCCTCGCTGGTCTCGACCGAGCTGGGCGCGCCGGGCGACATCCCCGCATTGTTGATCAGCACGTCGATCCTGCCGAACGTGTCCCAGGCCTGTTCGGCAAGTGCGTTGACCTGCTCCCATTCGCCGACATGGCAGGCAATCCCGGCAGCGCGGCCGCCAAGCGCGCGTAATTCGGCTGCTACCGCATCGCAGGCTTCGGGCTTGCGGCTGGAGACGATCACGTCTGCGCCGGCTTGTGCAAAGCCCTGCGCCATCGCCCGGCCAAGCCCGCGCGTTCCTCCGGTGATGAGCACCACCTTGCCGGTAAAATCGAACGCTGACGTCATTGCTATCGGGACTTTCGCTTCCGGAAGTGACCCGCGGTAGGGTACGTTAGCCATGCTGCCAAGCGAATTTTAGAATAGCATGGTATGTGTATTATCTATACCATAGGGCTCATCATGGATCTTCAAGTCCTCCGAAATTTCCTGGTGGTGGTCGAGCAGGGCAGCATTTCCAACGCTGCCACCCTCACTCGTATCTCGCAGCCGGCGCTCTCCCGCCAGTTGCAGGCGCTCGAAGAGGAATTCGGCGCGGAGCTGTTCACACGCAAGCGCCGCGGAGTCGAACTGACCAAAGCTGGCGAGGCGCTGGCAATGCAGGCAGGTCGCATCATGGCAAACGTCCGAGAGGCGCAAGTCGCGATTGACGCGATGACCGGAAAAAGAGGTGGGCGTCTTGCCCTGGGCGTTCCGCCTTCGCTGGCTCGGCTGATGCTTCCCGATCTGATACGGAGGGCACGCGAAATAATGCCTGACGTTAGGTTCGCCGTTCGAGAAGGCACCGCAGATGCGCTATGTGCGCTGGTGCTCGATGGTCAGCTCGACATGGCGATCGTACAGTACCCTTCGTTGCATTCCGGCTTGACTGGCTATACGTTGTTCTCGGAGTCAATCGTGGCGGCAGGGGCTGCAGGTGTATTCACTATGGGGGCGTCCGTCACAATGAAGGAACTGCTCCAGCGAGACTTTGTACTGGCCGCCTCTACGGGCCGCCTGCGGCTGATGTACGAGAAACTGGCTGCCAAGGCGGGCTCGCCCGAAAGCGGTTTTGTAGAAGTGGATTCACCCTCGGGCCTGATCGAATTGCTGGCCGGCGGCCTGGGCGTATCGCTGGTATCCTACTCTTGGGTCCATCCGCACGTAGTAGCGGGGACAATCAGTACAGCTCAGATTGCCCCGATTCCGCTCCGACGGCAGGTAGCTTTAGTTTCGGCATCGGCGCGCACCGTGACACCCGCCCAGCAATTCCTGACTGAAGTCATCGCCGACTTTGTCGATGCGCATGCGAAGGATCTGCGGTGGGCTGTTACCGAGGCGGTAGATGATGTTGAAGGGCTTGATTGGTAATCGCGTCAGTTGTCATGCTCCCTTGAATGGGCAAAGTCCCACGGCGTGAAACAGGCAGGGCTCACCATCACCACATTCCGACTATCCAGGTGGTAAACGTTTCACCCGCGAGAGAAATCATGATGAAATGCGAATACGCCGACCCGCAGATGTCCATTGCCGAGGCCAACGCGATCCTGATCGCTCCCGATGGCCGGTTTCCGATGAAGCAGGTCGTGGTGAACGGTGAGGAATATGCGGTTTTTGAAGGACTGCCCGAGACGTTTGCGGAGCTTTTCGGAGCCACGGCGAAGTTCGCTGCCCGCGAATATCTGGTCTACGAGGACGAGCGCGTCACCTTCGATGCTTTCCGCCGCGCGGTCATCGCTCTGGCCAATAAGTTGGTAGAGGAAGGCATAGCCAAGGGCGACCGCGTCGCCATTATCATGCGCAACCTGCCCGAATGGTTCGTCGCCTTTTATGGCGCGGCCTTGGCAGGAGCGGTGGTCACTCCGCTCAACGGCTGGTGGACCGGGCCCGAGCTCGAATTCGGGCTCGTCGATTCGGGCGCAAGGTTCGCGATTGTCGATGACCGGCAACTGGCCAGCATCGCGCCGCACCTCGATGCGTGCCCGGCGCTAGAGCGCGTGTTCGTGACCCGTCACGATGGGCCATTGCCGGCAGATTCACGGATTGTGCGGCTCGAAGACGCTATCGGAACCCCTAACCAGTGGGCCGAACTGCCAGAACAGCAGTTGCCCGACATCGCGTTTGCGCCGAACGACGATGTCGCGATCCTCTACACCTCGGGCACCACAGGAAGACCCAAAGGCGCGGTCGCCACGCACCGCAACATTCTCAACAACATCGGCGCGGTGGCGCTGCCGATCATGCGTGCCTCGATGCGCTGGGGCCAGCCGCTCCCTCCGCCGGTCGATCCGCTCGATGCGCCGCAACGCGTCAACCTTTCCGCGGTGCCGCTGTTTCACGCGACCGGCCTCGTCACCCAGCTGATCCTGGCGGCAAGCGGCGGTTTCAAGGTGGTCATGATGCCGCGCTGGAACGCCAGCGACGCGGTGCGCCTGATCGAGCGCGAAGGCGTGAACGTAACCGGCGGCGTGCCCACGATTGCCTGGCAACTGCTCGAAGAGGCGGAGCGGACCAGCGCCGATCTCTCCAGCCTCGTATCGATCGCTTATGGTGGAGCTCCGGCGGCGGCGGAACTGACGCGGAGGCTCAAGGCACGCTTTCCTGCGCTGCGACTGGGCACCGGCTGGGGCATGACCGAGACGCTCGCCACCTTCACCACCGCGAGCGGGATGGAATACGTGACGCATGCCGACACTGCGGGAACCTGCGTGCCGGGCAATACATTGCAGATCCGCGATGCCGAAGACGGCATCACCTTGCTGCCAACCGGCGAAGTGGGCGAAGTCTGGGCGAGGGGGCCGCAGGTCGTCACCCGGTACTGGAACCGGCCCGAAGCCAGCGCCGAAACATTCGTCGGCGGCTGGTTGCGCACCGGCGATCTCGGCAAGCTCGACGAAGAAGGTTATCTTACGCTGGTTGACCGCGCCAAGGACATGGTGATCCGGGGCGGCGAGAACATCTACTGCCTTGAGGTCGAGAATGCGATTTACGAGCATCCCGACGTGATGGACGCCGCCGTGGTCGGCATCGCGCACCAGGTGCTGGGCGAGGAACCCGCGGCTGTCGTCCGGCTCGCGCACGGCAGCAAGGCCGATGAGGATGAACTGAGGCAGCATGTCGCCGCGCGCATCGCGAAATTCAAGGTGCCAGTGCGGGTGCTGTTTCTCGACGAGAACCTGCCGCGCAACGCCAATGGCAAGATCATGAAGGCGGAACTGCGCGCGATGTTCGCGGCGCAGGTGAACCGCTAGGCTTTTTCCGGCGGTGTTCGCGACGAATGGCGTGTACTGAACGGCGCGAGGCGAGGGCTCGCTGACGATCATTTGGTATCAAGGTCCAATTATTTTCTAGCCTTGGTCGCTGGCTGCGCGGGTTGGCCCTAGGCGGCAGCATCGTGAAAAGGTGCCTCCTTCGCCGATCAAGTGGCGGCAGCTTGATCGCGCAGGAACTTCAAGAAGAACTCGCATGCCGCGCTCGCGGCAACCTCCAATGCCCCTCCCGAATATGGGGTGAAATGATGGCCTTCGATTCTGACAATCGCACTGTCTGACCCGGCCAACGAACGCGCGATTTCTGCTTCTTCAGGAGGCGCTTGTAGATCGCCGGTTGCCATCACGAACAGCGCCGGACACTTCAGATGGGCAAGCGCGCAGGCGGGGTCATAGTCACCGTTGCCGGTCGTCACCCAAGCCTCGTTGCGCCAGTTCGCGTGGGGTTGTCCGCCCGCGGAAAGGAACCATTCGGCGGCATCGGCCTGGGGCATCATCGCACGTAGTCCGGTGCCTTCCTCGGTCACCACCGCCAGCGGTCCGACAATCGCATTCGAATCAACCGTGGCAGACTATACCCGCGCAACCAAAGCATCGAAGGCGTCGGGACTTGCCGACGAAAGTCTGCTTGGCCATCCGACGAACGGGACGTTCGCAACCGAGGCCTTGATCCGCTCGTCGATTGCACCGGCCAGCAACGCATGCCCGCCGCTATAGCTCGAACCCCAGACGCCGAGCCGTTCGTCATCGACCTTTGCCCTCGACGCCAGCCAGTCCACCGCGCACAGCAGGTCGCGAACCTGCACATACGGATCGACAAGCTGGCGCGGCTCGCCGTCGGAGGCGCCAAGGCAGCGGTGATCGTATGCCAGAACCGCGAAACCTGCGCGGGCAAAGACATCGGCATACTGGTCCAGCGCCATTTCCTTGGTGGCGGAGAACCCGTGCATCATGACAATGCCGGGAGCCGGCGCGCCGCCGTCCGGAGCATAAAGCCACCCACGCAGGGTGGTGCCGTCAAATCCCGGAAATTCGACATCATGCCG
>CAMDQY010000108.1 GCA_945906005.1 Novosphingobium sp. Chol11
CCATCGCTTCCTCCATCTTCTCGACAAAGACGGCTGAATCACAAGATGCTGGTATTGCTCAACCACTTTCGGATCGGGCTCTAAATAAGCCCACGCGGCGTTTGAGCGTCACCAAGGCGCAGATGCCTTGGCATCTCCGCGACTTGGAAGAGGACTCTGCTCTTTTCAAACCGGGCGCGAGCGGCTAGGCGCTCCCGGCCCGCTGGGGCGTCGCCAAGTGGTAAGGCACCGGCTTTTGATGCCGGCATTCGCAGGTTCGAATCCTGCCGCCCCAGCCAAACCGCCGCTTCCCGCGTCTGGACAGGGCGCGCCTTCGAGCGCACCATGGCGCGCACCTAATCGGAGAGAGGTCATGGCCACCACAGCCGAAATTCAGCAGCAAGCCGATGCTGTGACAGCCGGCACCGCCTACGTCTTCGCCAAGACCTTTGTGCGCGACCTCGATGCGATGAGCCGCTTTTATGCCGAGGTGTTCGGCCTGGTCGAAAACAACCGCCACACCGACGTAATGTTCGGTCGACCTATTTCGGAAATTACATACCGGCCAAGCGCGCCGCGCGAAAGCGGCGGTCTAACCCTGATCAGTTACCTCGACGGCGACTCCCCCGCAGTCGGGGAAGCAGTCCAGGGATTCATCACCCACGACATCGAGGCGGTGTGCCAGCGCGCCCAGGCGGCAGGCGGTAACGTGCCCGATCCGATCCGCACAATACCCGAATTCGGCATCAGGGTTGCCTTTGTGCTCGACCCGGAAGGTCACGTCAACGAAGTGATCCAGATGACCGCGCCGGATGCTTAACCGACGCCCGATAGGAGACAAGCCATGACAACCATGACCCGCGATCCCGAAACCGATACGGCCACCGAAGCGGCGCTGCGTCGCGATCTGGCGGCTTGCTTTCGCCTGTGCGCGCAGCGCGGTTGGGATGATCACATCACCACCCACATGTCGGCCCGCCTGCCCGACGGCACGTTCCTGTTGAACCCGTTCGGTCTTCTGTTCGAGGAGATTACCGCGTCGAGCCTGATGCGCGTGGATTTCGGAGGCACCGTGATCGCGCCTGACGGCGCGATGATGAACCCGGCCGCATTCACCATCCATAGCGGCGTTCTTTCGGGGCGATCCGACGTAAATTGCGTGATCCACCTGCACACTATCGATGGTGCGGCGGTCTCGACGATGAAGGAAGGGCTGCTGCCGCTGACCCAGACCGCGCTGCAGGTCATTCACGACGTCGCCTATCACGATTACGAAGGCGTCGCCGACGATCTAGCCGAGCGCGAGCGGCTGCAGGCCGATCTCGGCACAAAGAACCTGATGATCCTGCGCAACCACGGGACGCTGACCACCGGCGGTAGCGTCGGCGAAGCGTTCTACCGAATGATGACGCTGGAGTTTGCCTGCACTTCACAGGTCAGGGCACTCGGCACGGGACGCGAGATCGTTCATGCGCCCAAGGACGTGCAGGAAGCGATGCCCGCACAGGTCGCGAAACTGGGCAACCTGTTCGTCCACCGTGCATTCTGGCCCGCCATGCTGCGCAAAGCCGCGCGGGATTTTCCCAGCTTCGACGCCTGACTATCCGCAAAAGAAAATAACAAAGGCAGGGAGAGTATTTGATGGAACTGGAAGTCTGCGTGCTTGACGCGAAGGGCGGCGATGCCTCGGCTCTGGTCAAGGCGATGAACGAAGGCGGCAGCGCGTCGCTCGCCTCATGCGCGGGATGCCACAAGGTCACGGTTCTGCAGGGGATCGAAAAGCCCGGCACGGCATTGCTGCTGGTAGAGTGGGACTCCGTCGCCGCGCACGAAGCTGCCAAGGGCACCGAGCCGTTCAGCGCCTTCGCGGCGGTGCTCGGCCCGCACCTGGGCGGCGGCGCCGACGTGCTGCATTACCGCTAGGCCCGCACCGCCGAGGCGATAATGCCCGCGCGCTCGTCATAGTGCCGTTGGGGCTTCGACTCGCTCGCAAAGGTGCGCTAGGCGCGGTCGTCTGATTGATTCGATCATCCGGGGAGTAGGTATGCAGATCAACAATTCACTGGCCGCTGTCGTCACCGGCGGCGCGTCCGGCCTTGGCAAGGCGAGCGCGGAAGCCCTCGCCGGCGCTGGCATCAAGGTTGCCATCTTCGACATCAACGAGGAAGCGGGCGAGGCCATCGCCAAGGAAATCGGCGGCGTGTTCTGCAACGTGAACATCATGGATGAAGCAAGCGTCGAGGCAGGCTTTGCCAAGGCGCGCGCCGCCCACGGGCAGGAGCGCATCGTTGTCCACTGTGCGGTGGTTTCGGGCGGCGGCAAGACCGTGCGCTGGGACAAGGAATCGGGCGGCTATGCCCGCACCCCGACCGAGCAGATCGCACGGTCCGCAGAAGGCATCTTCACCGCCAGCTACCGTGTCGCCTCAATCGGCGCGCTGGGCATGGCGGGTGCCGAACCGCTCAACGATGATGGCGAGCGCGGGGTCATTATCATGACCTCCTCTGCCGCCTCGCAGGACGGCCAGATCGGACAGGTCGCCTATGGCGGCGGCAAGGGCGCGGTCAACGCGATGGTGCTGCCGATGGCGCGCGATCTCATGGATGTGGGCGTGCGCGTCAACGCGATCCTGCCCGGCATCTTCGGCACCCCGCCGATGCTTTCGGTCAAGGACTACAACCCAGCGATTTTCGAGGGACTGAACAAGTCGGTGCCGTTCCCCAAGCGGCTCGGCAAGCCCGAGGAATTCGGCTCGCTGGTGCTCGAACTGGTGCGCAACACCTACATGAATGGCCAACTGTGGCGCATCGACGGCGCCATCCGCATGCCGCCGAAGTAAGCGCTGGAAGCACCGCTGCGAATTAACGGGGCCGCGCCGCAAAGTGTGGCCCTTCGCGCTTGAAGTCTTCAGAAATCGGCCGTCACGTTGATGAGCAGGCTGCGCCGATGGGTCGGGAAAAGCACGTCGGGCGCGGAAACGTGCCAACCTGCCTTGTCCAGAATATCGCGCAATATCATCCGCACGCCAAGCGTCGTCTTGTTGATCTGTATCGTCTGGCGAGTGCCGAGGTCGATTGTCCAGAAGGGGTCGACCATCAGTTGTCTGCCGCCAAGGTGAGCGACCGGAGCCGCCGTCGCCGCAGCACTCCCCTTGTATTCAAAGCTACCTGTAAGGACCAGGTGGCCGGGCAGGTCAGTCCGGTAATTCAGATCGACCCGGCCAAATAACTTCGACACGCCGGTCGGCCGAGAACCGACGAGCCCGGCTGCGCGTCCAGGACCGGTCACCACCGGATCCATGATAACGGCGCCTGCCACGACATGCAGCCGGTCCAGCAGTTGACCGGCAAGCGACGCCTCCAACCCGCGATGTCTTTCGTCGCCGAGAACTACGAACTCGCGATCTGCGGCAAAACTGAAATACGGTTTGGTGATCTGGAACGCGGCCACGACAAATTGGCCCTTGCCGAAATCCCAGCGCACCCCGCCCTCGTACTGGCTGGACCTGACCGCAGGCAGTTGCTCGTCGCGATTGCCGGCATTTCCCGGTGCGATGCCGCTGTCCTCCAGGCCTCGCTGGGTTGCAAGGTAAGCCGAAACCGACGGCGAAAGCTCAACCAGCACCGCAGCATTGTAGAGCCACGGGTCGGACCTTGTGCGATCGACCTGCCCGGTTTCACCGTTACGGATCGAGGCGCGATAGCGGGCCTTCTGGACGCCGAGATTCAGCCTCCCCACGCCGCCGATCTTGCCGACATAGGCTGCCATCCACGATGACTGGCGCACGCGTCCACGGTTCGGCTCGCTGAAGGCGAATTCCGGCTCGGGTCGCTTGTCCTTGTTTCCGTATGGCCCCAGGCCAAAATCGAAGAACTGCGAACCGCCCGTTTCGGTCACGCGGTCACGTCCGCGATAGCCAGCGAAAATCCGATGATCGGTGCCTTGACCGCCCAGTCGCAGGACGAACAGACCCTCGCCGCTGTCCGAGCGGATGTCGCGGCTGGGGTCTGCGACGACATAGTGCCTGGCAATGCTGTCTGCGGTGCGGATGTCGTAGACTTCGGTGAAATTGCTGGGCCTGTCATTGACCGAACGGAACAGGCCCCCGCGAAAGGACAGGTTACCCGAAACGACTCCTTTGAGCGTTGCGCCGGTATTCACGTAGTCCCTCGTCCCGAACGACCAATCTTGCCCAAGATATTTGCGGCTTGGAGGGACTTTCGGAAGATAGCCGGCTGATACCTCGGCCAGAGGCTTCGCCTCGTCGCGCGTATTCTCGCCGAAGGCATAGAACGGCGAAAATTCGATTTCGCCGATGCGCGCAAATCCGCGGAGAGTTACCGCAAAACTCTGGCCGTCCGATCCATCCGACTGACCGATCCGGGCAAAGCCGATCCCGCCCTGGACAGCCAGCCGATCGTTCAAGGGCAACCGATACTCCCACTCATTGAAATAGCCGCCGTACCAGTATCGATTGTAGATCAGGCTGTTTCCCGGTGCCTTGGGTTTGGGTTGCAATTGGATGTCGACCACACCCGTCGGCGCGACGAAGGGCGTATCGACTGCCGCGAAACCGACGCGGATTGTCGTGGAGCGGCGCAGGCGCGAAGGGAGATTCCAGACCTGATCGAAATAGATCCCCTCGATCCGGCTATTGCCGGCATCGAGCGGGCTGAACCCGCGCGCATCGAACTCGGTGTAAGTGCCGGTGCTTTCCAGGCCGACCTGGGTGCCAAATGCGTCCTCGGATTCGGCAGTTGCATCGTTTCCGGCCGACTGCGCATTTGCCTGGGTCGCGAGGATGAACCCGCCCAGCGCAAGAGCGCCTGCCAATCGCCCCGAGTGCTTACCAGCCACTTTCGCCCTACTCAGAAATCGACCGAGGCAACGATCAGCAGGCTGCGCCGGTGGCGCGGCATGAGCGCGTCCGCCGAAACGACCTGCCAGCCCTTCGCGTCGAACACGTTGCGAACCAGCATGCGCAACGAAATGGCAGTCTTGCCGAGCGCGACTAGCTGCCTCGTGCCCAGATCGAGCGTGGTCAACGACGGCAACATGAGCTGCTTGTTGCCAAGGTGCCCGACTTCGGCTGCTGTCACCGGACGACTGCCGAGATGCTCGACCGCGGCAGTCAATGCCAGGTCTCCCGGCAACAAGGTGCGATAGCTGGCGTCGAGCTTTGCGTAGACCTTGGGAACCCCGGTCGGCCGCGATCCGACGAGCCCTGCCACACGGCCCGGCCCCGACACCGAAGGGTCCATCCTATATGCGCCCAGCAACACATCGAAACGCTTAGCAAAATGTCCGGCGAGCGAAAATTCGACGCCGCGGTGTCGCTGATCACCCAGCACCACGAAGCGGCGAACGGCATCGTAGCTGAAATAGGGCTTGGTGATCTGGAACGCGGCGAGCACGAGCTGCGCCTTGCCGAGATCCCATCGCAGGCCGCCCTCGTATTGGGTGGAGCGGGCGGCGGGCAGCTGCTCATTGCGATTGATCGCGTTCTCCGGCGCAAGGCCGCTGTCCTCGAGCCCGCGCTGGGTGGCAGCGTAAGCGGAAAGTTTCGGCGTTACCGACAGCCGCAATGCCGCATTGTAGAGCCAGGGGTCAGCCTTGACGCGTTCGACCAGGTCAGTTTCGCCGTGGGTCAGGGTCGCGCGATACTTTGCCTTCTGTAGGCCGATGTTGATCGAGCCGACATTTTTGAGCAGCCCGACATAGCCCAGCAGAAATGCCGATTGCCGGATCGTGCCCCGGTTGACCTCGGTAAACTCGAACTGCGGCTTGTCTATCCGGTCGAACTGACCGTGGACTGCGGTGCCCAGATCGATGAAATCCGTTCCATCAGTCTCGGTCAGGCGGTCGCGGGCCCGGAAGCCGGCATAGAAGCGGTGGGCGGCGCGCTCGCCGCGATAGTGCAGCACAAAGATGCCTTCGCCGCTGGTCGAATTCACATCCTGCGCCGGATCGGCGAGAACGTAATGGTTCGCCAAGCCCTGGGCATCACGGATGCGGTAGATCTCGCTGAAGCTGCGTTCCTTGTTGCCTTGCGAATGGAACAGCCCGCCGCGGAAATAGAGATGGTCGCTTATCGCGCCCCTGAGCGTGGCACCGTAATTGCCATGATCCTTTGCCCCGCGCACCCAGTCCTGCCCAAGATACCTGCCGGTATCGGGGACCTTGGGTTTGTAGCCATCGGTTACGACCGCGACCGGCTTGGCATCGTTGCGCGTGAATTTGCCACCGCCGTAAAACGGTGAAAGCTCGAAATTTCCGATCTTGATTATCGAGCGCAGGCTGATGCCCCAGCTTTCAGAATCTGCCCCATCGGCCTGCTTCATCTTCGAATAGCCGAACCCGGCCGAGAGCCCGATCCGATCGTTCATGATCGGCGCTCTCGCCTCGCCTTCAAGGAACATGCCGCCATAATAGAAGCGGGTGTAGGTCAGGCTTGAACCGATCTCTTTTGGAAACGGCCGCATGCCGTGCTCGACGACGCCGGTCGGTGCGACAAATGGCGTTTCGACGGCACTGAACCCCACACGGATTGCCGTGGTCTGCCGCAATTTGTTGGTCAGGAACGAAACCTGGTCAAAATAGGTCCCGTTGATACGAACGTTGCCAGCATCGAGCGGGTTGAACCCGCGCGTCTCGTTTTCGGTATAAATGCCCGTGCTTTCCAAACCGACATGGGTGCCGAAGGCATCATCGGACTCAGCCAGCGCGTCTTCCTGAGTGACCTGCGCAATTGCCGGACTCGCGATGGCGCCGGCGGCCAGCGCGACGGCGGGCGCCAGTGTTCTGGATAAACTGCTGGACATAGGTTTCCCTCTTGCCTGCGCCAAAGCAGTCGCTGCGGCGAAGCGCAAGAGGAAATGCTAAGCAATACAAGTAAGCGGGCGGGCGGTTCAGCTCGTGCCGGTCGACTCGCGAGGTGGCACGGTGTGTTTACGCACCACTTCCGCGCGGTTGTCGAACTCATTGGCCGAACGCGCACCATCGCGCGTGCCCTTGGTGCTGACCACCCAGACCGGACCGTTGGTGAGATTTTCCAGTCCTTGTCGAGCGACTTCCTCCGACGTTTCGGCAAATTCGATTGGAAGTCCAAGCCGTTCCATTGCCGGTGTCGCGGTGAAGCCGATGCACAGATGGACCACGTCCACACCCTTGGCTCCGCATTCCAGCCACAGGCCTTCGGAAAAGATGCGGCTGAACGCCTTGACGGCGGCATAAGTGACAATGGTCGCCGATCCCGAATAGCCGCCGGTCGATCCAGTAAGGACGATACCACCGCGCCCACGGTCGCACATCAGCTTGCCGTAGTGCCGCGAGAAATCGGCCTGGCCGATGACGTTGACGTTGATCACCTGCTGGGTGATCGCGCGATCGAGATCGACGAAATCGCCGCGCACAGAATTGGCTCCGGCGTTGTAGAACATCAGGCCGACCTCAATGTCGTCGGTAACCGAACGCACCTGTGCCAGCGCATCATTGGCGGAAAGATCGACCGACTTGACGCGGACTTCGGCACCGCCGGCTTCGAGTTCTGCCTTCAGCGCCTCAAGCGGGTCGGGCTTGCGTGCCACCAGCACCAGCTTGAAACCATCCGCCGCCAGTTGCCGCGCGGCCTCCGCGCCAACGCCTTCCGAACCGCCGGTGATCAGCGCCCATGGGCCATATTTCTTGAGGTCAGTTGCCATCGATATCTCTCCAGACTTCCCGCTTGATCGCGAGATTGCCGAAAACGCGTAATACCGCTGCCGATCAGGTCAAGCGGTCATCTCTGGCAAAATCGCCCGGGCGAGGACGACCATAAACAGCGCTTCATCGTCGCGATAATGCGCGAGCGGCTCCCAGCCTCCCGCTAGCAACAACAGGTTGGCGCTGGCTTGCGAATACTTGTGGCTGTTTTCGGTGTGGATCGTCTCACCTTGACGCATCGCAAAGGATTGACCGCACACCTCGAAGGAAATCGGCCTTGTCGCCTCCAAATGCATCTCGATCCGGGCACGCTGCTCGTTCCAGACCGCCCGGTGCGCCAGAGCGTCGAGCGGAATGGTGCCTTCCAGCTCGCGGTTGATCCGCGCAGCGAGATTGCGATTGAACGCGGCGGTCACGCCCTGCGCGTCGTTGTAGGCCGCAAGCAAGCGCTGCCGATCCTTGATAAGATCAATGCCGATCAGCAGCATGGCATCCTCGCCCAGCGCATGGCGCAGCGAGCGAAGCAGATCAGTTGCGGGCGCCGGTTCCATATTGCCGATGGTGGAGCCGGGAAAGAAGCCGAGCCGAGGCGCCCCGCCAGTTTCAGCTGAAAGCGCGAAAGGGTGCGTGAAATCGGCCTCGACTGGCAACACCGGCAATGCCGGGAAACGCCTCTGCAGCCCGGCGCTGGACTCGCGCAGAAAATCTCCCGAAATGTCCACCGGGACATAGACTGACGGCGTCACGGCATCGAGCAGCAACGGCGTCTTGGTGACGCTGCCCGCCCCCGGCTCGACCACCACCCGGCCCTGCCCCACACGCTCGGCCACATCGCCGAGACAGCCTTCGAGAATGCCGATCTCGGTGCGGGTAGGATAATATTCGGGAAGCGCCGTGATCACCTCGAACAACTCGCTTCCCCGCCGGTCGTAGAACCAGCGCGCGGGAATTGCCTTCCTGTGCTGCGCCAGCCCGGCGAGTGCATCATGGCGGAACCGAGCGGCAAGATCGTGCTCGCCCGTCTGCAATTCGGGATCCCGGTCCGCCACGGTCAGACGTCCTTCGCCAGCCTGACGCCAGTGAA
>CAMDQY010000109.1 GCA_945906005.1 Novosphingobium sp. Chol11
CGCTGTTCCATAGATCAGCAGCTTGGCGAAGCTGGCGAAGGCGTCGGCGCTCATCTGGCCGAAGAATGCCGAAGTTCCAGCCCCGCTAGCGCCTGCGCAAAGCGCCGGAGCAACGAGGAAAGCTGCTCCGACCAGCACGGCAACGGCAATAACGCTGATTGCGCGCGATGCCTTGTCACTGGCCCAGGCGGCCGCAAGTAGTAGCACGAGGCCCGCCGACGATAGCAGCATTTCTGGCGCGACGAGGCGCAGTGATGTGACGGTATCCATCAGTGCGCTCCCCCGTGCGGGCCATCTGCATGACGCGCACCGGCCTTGGGCGGCGCGCCCATCTTCAGCCGCGAGTCACCCTCGGGAGCAGCGCGGACAATGCGCGCGTCGAGCGCGGCAATGTCGGCTCGCATCGGCGCAAGGAAGCTTTCGGGATAAACGCCCATCCACAGCACCGCGAGCGCTAGCGGCACGACCAGCGCCATTTCGCGCCAATCGAGATCCCGCATTGCAGCGGCATCGGCATTTTTCTGCACGCCGAATGCGACGCGGCGATAGAGCCAGAGCATGTAGGCAGCGCCAAGAATGATGCCGGTGGTGCACACGAACGCGACCCAGGTTGAGATTTGGTAGATACCGGCAAGGCTGAGAAATTCGGCAATAAAGCCGCTTGTGCCCGGCAGGCCGATGGAAGCCATGGTGAACAGCATGAAGAACAGCGCATAGTGCGGCATGTTGATCGAAAGCCCGCCGTAGCGGTCGATCTCGCGGGTGTGCAACCGGTCGTAGATGATCCCGACAGAAAGGAACAATGCCCCCGAGACGAGCCCGTGGCTCAACATCATGATCATCGCGCCTTCAAGTCCCTGCACGTTGAAGGCGAAGGCAGCCGCGGTGACGATGCCCATGTGCGCGACAGAGCTATAGGCGATCAGCTTCTTCATGTCGTGCTGCACCAGCGCGACCAGCGAGGTATAGACCACCGCCACCATCGACAGGCCGAAGATCAGCCATGCAAACTGCGCACTCGCTTCGGGGAACATCGGCAGCGAGAAACGGATGAAGCCGTAGCCGCCCATCTTCAGGAGAACCCCGGCGAGGATGATTGAGCCTGCGGTCGGCGCCTGGACGTGCGCGTCGGGAAGCCAGGTGTGGACTGGCCACATCGGCATCTTGACCGCGAAGCTGGCGAAGAACGCCAGCCACAGCCATTTTTGGACGCCCGGATCGAAATCGTAGGCCATCAGAGTCGGAATGTCGGTGGTGCCCGCCTCGTTCACCATCCAGAACATGGCGATCAGCATCAGCACCGAGCCGAGCAGGGTGTAGAGGAAGAATTTGTAGGCCGCGTATATGCGGTTGTCGCCGCCCCAGATGCCGATGATCAGGTACATCGGGATCAGGCCCGCTTCAAAGAAGATGTAAAACAGGAAAAGGTCCTGGGCTGCAAAAACGCCAATCATCAGCGTCTCCATCAGCAGGAACGCGGCCATGTATTCGCCGACGCGCTTGGTGATAGAGGTGCTGGCGGCGATGCAGATCGGCATCAGGAACACCGACAGCACGATCAGCATCAGCGCGATGCCGTCGATCCCGAGCGCCCATGAGAAGCCCGCGAACAGCTCCAGCCGCTCGGTAAATTGCCACTGTGCGCCGCCAATGTCGAAGTTTGCCCACAGCACGACGCCGAGCGCGAGGTTTGCGAGCGTGGCAACCAGTGCGGTGGCGCGTGCTGCCCTCGCATCCATGTAAATGCAGGCAATCGCCGCAATCAGCGGCACGAGCAGCATCAGGGTGAGGATCGGAAAATTGCCCATCGTGTTATCCCGCAATCACCCAGCTTACCGCTCCGACCAGTCCCAGCAGCATCACCAGAGCGTAGGAGTTGAGATAGCCGGACTGGATCTTGCGAGCGTAACTAGAGCCCTGCGCCACGGCCCAGGCCGCGCCATCTGGACCGAACTGGTCGATGATGCCGACGTCGCCGATCTTCCAGAACTGGCGTCCGATCCAGAATGCGGGGCGAACGAACACCACGTCGTAAAGCTCGTCGAACATCCACTTGCGGTAGACGAAACGGTAAACCGGGCCGAGTTGCTCGGCGACCTTGGCCGGGAAGGCGGTGTTGCGAATGTAGCCGTACCAGGCGATCGTGAAGCCAAGCAGCATGACGATGGTAGCCGACAGCTTCACCGCCAGCGGCACCTCGTGCATCGCGTGGATCAGGTGCTCGTTATAGAAGATCGCGCCGTTCCAGAACGATGCGTCCTCGATGAAGGCATGGTGGAAGGCGAAGCCGGCGAACACTGCTCCCACTGCCAGCAGGCCGAGCGGCACCAGCATCGAAAGTGGGCTTTCGTGCGGGTGGTAGCCGCCGGTGGTGTCTACGCCCGCCTCTACGGGGGTCTTGTGGACCGAATGCTGGATATGCTCGCTTTCGATCCAGCGGGCTTTTCCGAAAAACGTCAGGAATAACAGCCGCCACGAATAGAAACTGGTCAGCAGCGCCGCACCGACGCCCGCCCAGAAGGCGAAGCGCCCGACCTCGCTGCCGCTGGCGAAGGCGACCTCTAGGATCGCGTCCTTCGAATAGAAGCCAGCGAAGCCGAATATGCCGGCAATGCCGACCCCGGTGATCGCCAGAGTGCCTGCGGTCATCACCCAGAAGGTGAAGGGGATCTCTTTCCGCAGCGCGCCATAATAACGCATGTCCTGCTCGTGGTGCATCGAGTGGATCACCGAGCCTGCGCCAAGGAACAGCAGCGCCTTGAAGAAGGCGTGGGTGAACAGGTGGAACATTGCCGCGCCATAGGCACCGACGCCTGCGGCAAAGAACATGTAGCCGAGCTGCGAACACGTGGAATATGCGATCACCCGCTTGATGTCCCACTGCGTGGTGCCGATGGTGGCCGCGAACAAGCATGTCGCCGCGCCGATGAAGGTGACAAAGCCGAGCGCAATCGGTGCGGTCTCGAACATCGGCGACAGCCGGCAGACCATGAAAACGCCAGCGGTCACCATGGTCGCGGCGTGGATCAGTGCCGAAACCGGTGTCGGGCCTTCCATTGCGTCCGGAAGCCAGGTGTGCAGGCCAAGCTGCGCCGATTTGCCCATCGCACCGATGAACAGGAGGATGCACAGCACCGTCATCGTATCGACGCGGTAGCCCAGAAAACCAATGGTTGAGCCCGCCATCGATGGCGCGGCAGCGAGGATTTCGGGAATCGAAACCGTGCCGAACACGAGGAACGTGCCGAAAATGCCGAGCATGAACCCCAGATCGCCGACGCGGTTGACCACGAAGGCCTTGATCGCGGCGGCATTGGCGCTGGGCTTCCTGAACCAGAAGCCGATCAGCAGGTAGCTGGCAAGGCCAACGCCTTCCCAGCCGAAGAACATCTGCACCAGGTTGTCGGCGGTCACCAGCATCAGCATCGCGAAGGTGAACAGCGACAGGTAGGCAAAGAACCGGGGCTGGTCCGGGTCTTCTTCCATATAGCCCCAGCTATAGAGGTGGACGAGCGCCGAAACGCTGGTGATGACGACGAGCATCACGGCGGTCAGCGCATCGACGCGCAGTGCCCAGTCGAAGCTCAACGCCCCTGAAGTCACCCAGTGCAGGACGGGGACCACAGTAGCGTCCACGCCGCCGCCAAGGAATGCCAGGAAGATCGGCCACGACAGCGCGCAGGATATGAACAGCGCGCCGGTGGTCAGCGCCTTGACGACGGTGTTGCCGAGCGCGCGATTGCCCAGCCCGCCTACAATCGCGGCCAACAACGGCAGGAAAACGATCGCAAGGATGGAGGAGTTCACGAGGTGGTTATCCCTTCATCCGGTTGACATCGTCGACCGCGATGGTGCCGCGTCCGCGGAAGTAGATGACGAGGATCGCCAGCCCGATCGCCGCCTCGCCCGCCGCCACGGTGAGCACGAACATCGCGAAGATCTGGCCGGTGAGATCGCCCAGAAAGGCGCTGAACGCGACAAGGTTGATGTTCACCGCGAGCAGGATCAGCTCGATCGCCATCAGGATGACGATCACGTTCTTGCGGTTGAGGAAGATGCCAAGCACGCCGAGCACGAACAGCACCGAGCTGACGACCAGGTAATGTTCGATACCGATCACAGCGAGACCCCCCTCATAGCTTCACACCTGCGCCCACTTCGGGCCGAGTGTTGATCGTCGCCTCGTCGTGCCTGCGCGCGATCTGGTCGGCCACGTTCTGCGGGCGCACGCCAGTGCGCTTGCGGTGCGTCAGCACAATCGCGCCGATCATCGCCACCAAAAGGATGATGCCCGCCGCCTCGAACAGGAACAGGTATCGGCTGTAGAGCAGCGCGCCGATTGCCTCGATGTTGCTGGCACCGACCGGAGCCGCGCCAGTCCCGTCTGGCGTGCCCAGCGCGGCCTTGCCGGTGCTGTTGGCAACGACACCGACGAACAGCTCGATGGCAAGGATCACCGCGATCAGCAGGCCCAGCGGCGCGTTGCGCACGAAGCCGGCGCGCAGTTCGGCGAAATCGATGTCGAGCATCATCACCACGAACAGGAAGAGCACCGCGACCGCACCGACATAGACGATCACCAGCAGCATCGCGATGAACTCCGCGCCGAGCAGTACCATCAGCCCCGCCGCGTTGAAGAACGCCAGGATCAGCCACAGCACCGAATGCACCGGATTGCGCGCCATGATGACGAAAACCGCGCTGGCCAGCGTCACGAAGGCGAACAAGTAAAAGGCGATTACATGGATCATTCTGCCACCCGCGCGCCCCTATCGATACGGCGCGTCGGCTTCAAGGTTCGCGGCGATAGCCCGCTCCCACTTGTCCCCGTTGGCGAGCAGCTTTGCCTTGTCGTAGAGCAATTCCTCGCGCGTTTCGGTCGCATATTCGAAATTCGGCCCTTCGACGATGGCATCGACCGGACAGGCTTCCTGGCAGAAGCCGCAGTAGATGCACTTGGTCATGTCGATGTCATAGCGCGTGGTGCGGCGCGAACCGTCGTCACGCGGTTCGGCCTCGATGGTGATCGCCTGCGCCGGGCAGACCGCCTCGCAAAGCTTGCAGGCGATGCAGCGTTCCTCGCCGTTGGGATAGCGGCGCAACGCATGCTCGCCGCGAAAACGAGGCGACAGCGGATTCTTCTCGAACGGATAGTTGATCGTGGCCTTGGCCTTGAAGAAATACTTCAGGGTCAGCCAGTGGGCCTTGAGGAATTCCCACAGGGTGAAGGCCTTGATGAGTTGGGAGATGCTCATGCGGAATACCTCGTCAGCATCAGATACCCACTTACCAGCACCACAAAGCCTAGCGACACCGGCAGAAATATCTTCCAGCCCAGCCGCATGAGCTGGTCATAGCGGTAACGCGGCACGGTCGCCTTCACCCACGAAAACACGAAGAAGAAGAACGCGATCTTGGCGAACAGCCAGATCCATCCGGGTATCCAGTAAAGCGGTGCCCAGTCCACCGGCGGCAGCCAGCCGCCGAAGAACAGCGTGGCGTTGAGCGCGCACATCAGCAGCACGTTGGCATATTCGCCCAGCCAGTAGAGAGCGAAGCTCATGCTGGAATATTCGGTCTGGTAGCCTGCGACCAGTTCGCTCTCGGCCTCGGTCAGGTCGAACGGTGCGCGAGCGGTTTCGGCCATCGAGGAGATCAGGAACATCACCCACATCGGGAACAGCAGCAGGTTGAATGCGAACCCATTGAGGAAGCCGAGGCCGTGGCCCTTCTGCGCCAGCACGATGTCGTTCAGGTTGAAGGTGCCCGCCCACAGCACCACGCAGATCAGGATGAAGCCGATCGAGACTTCGTAGGAGATCATCTGAGCAGAGGCACGCATCGCGCTGAAAAACGGGTATTTCGAGTTCGACGACCAGCCCGCGATCACCACGCCGTAAACGCCGAGCGAGCTTATCGCGAGGATATAGAGCAGGCCGACGTTGATGTCCGTCAGCACCGCGCCCGAATTGAACGGGATCACCGCCCAGGCCATCAGCGCCACGGTGAAGGTGATGATCGGCGCGATCAGGAACAGGCCCTTGTTCGCCGCCGAAGGAATGATGGTTTCCTGCAGGAACACCTTGAGGCCGTCGGCAAAGCTTTGCAGCAGACCGAACGGGCCGACCACGTTAGGTCCGCGCCGCAGCGCCATCGCTGCCCAGATTTTGCGGTCGAAATAGATCGCCATGGCCACCGCCAGCATCACTGGCAGCGCGATGAGGAGAATGCCGGCAATCGTCGCCACGGACCATGCCCAGTCATGATTCATGCCGATGGACTGGAAGAACGCAGTCATTCCGCCGCCTCCGCATAATCTTCGCCGTGCAGCAGTTCGCCCGAGCAGCGCTGCAAGGTCGGGCTGGCGCGGCAGATTGCGTTGGTGAGGTAGAAATCCTTCACAGGCATGCCGATTTCTCCCGAAACCGAGCCGCCACCGGCAGGAAGCGTGCTTCCGTAATCGGCCAGCCCTTCGTTGCCCAGCGCCGGAACCTGAGCCACCATCGCCGCGCGCAGTTCCTCGAAGCTGTCGAAACCGACCGAGACGCCGAGGCTATCTGCAAGCGCGCGCAGGATCGTCCAGTCCTCGCGCGCGTCGCCCGGCGCGAAAACCGCCTTGTCGGCAAATTGCACCCGGCCTTCGGTGTTGACCCAGGTGCCCGGCTTTTCGGTATAGGCAGCACCCGGCAGGATCACGTCCGCCACGTGAGCGCCCGCATCGCCGTGGTGACCGACGTAGACCTTCAGGCTGTCCGTGAAAGGCGCATAGTCCATCTCGTCGGCAGCGAGCGAAATCAGCACCTTGGGCTTGGCTGCAACCAGATCGGCGATTCCGCCCTCCTGCGCGAAGCCGAGCATGAGCCCGCCCATGCGCGCGGCGGCGAGATGCAGGGCGTTGAAGCCGTTCCAACCTTCCCGCACCAGATTGAACTGCGAAGCCAGCGCCAGCGCCGGGCCGAGCGCACCCTTGGCAATCGCGCCACCACCCAGGATGATCGCGGGATTTTTCGCGGCGTTCAGCGCGTCGGAAACTTCCGACGGCAGATTGCCGAGCAGCGACAGGTCGTTGCCGAGGAACTGGCCGCCGAAGGTCGTCTCCCACTCCGGCCCGATCAGGAACACCCTGGCCCCACGCCGCACGGCCTTGCGCAGCCGCACGTTTACCAGCGGCGCTTCGGTGCGCACGTTGCTGCCGACGATCAGAATCGCGTCGGCCTCTTCGATCCCGGCGAACGTGCTGTTGAAATTGACCGCGGCAAGGCTGGACGTGTCGTAGTCCATGCCGGTCTGCCGCCCTTCGAGCAGGCTCGATCCCAGCGCGCCAAGCAACGCCTTGGCCGCGAACATCGTTTCGCAGTCGCTCTGGTCGCCTGCCACGGCGGCAATCGACTTGCCCGGAGCGGCCTTGGCAATCGCAGCGAACGCCTCATCCCAAGTCGCGGCAACAAGCTTGCCCTTCTTCCTCAGCCACGGCCGGTCGAGCCGCTGGTGGGTCAGCCCCTCGCACATGTAGCGCGCCTTGTCGGAGATCCACTCTTCGTTGACGTCGTCGTTGATGCGCGGGAGCACGCGCAGCACTTCGCGGCTCCGGCTATCGACCCGGATATTCGCGCCGCAGGCGTCCGAAACGTCGATCGAGAGGGTTTTCTTGAGCTCCCACGGACGGGCCTCGAAGGCATAGGGGCGCGAAGTCAATGCGCCGACCGGGCAAAGGTCGATGACATTGGCGCTCATCTCGTGGCGCGCGGCCTTCTCGAGATAGGTCGTGATCTGCATGTCCTCGCCGCGACCAAGCGCGCCGATCTCGTCGACGCCGGCAACTTCCTCGGAGAAACGCACGCAGCGGGTGCAGTGGATGCAGCGGGTCATCGCGGTCTTGATCAGTGGGCCCATGTATTTTTCGGCGACGGCGCGCTTGTTCTCGTCATAGCGGGTCGCGCCGCGCCCATAGGCGATTGACTGGTCCTGCAAGTCGCACTCGCCGCCCTGATCGCAGATCGGGCAGTCGAGCGGGTGGTTGATGAGCAGGAACTCCATAACCCCTTCGCGCGCGGTCTTCACCATCGGCGAATCGGTCTTGATCACCTGGCCCTCGGCAGCAGGCAACGCACACGACGCCTGCGGCTTGGGCGGCCCCGGCGCGACTTCGACCAGGCACATCCGGCAGTTACCGGCGATACTTAAGCGTTCGTGGTAACAGAAGCGCGGGATCTCCTTGCCCGCAAGCTCGCAGGCCTGGAGCACGGTGGCCCCGGCGGGTACCTCGATCTCGACGCCGTCTACGGTAACTTTAGGCATCAGATATTCTCACCTGATCCAAGTCCGACCTTTGTGGTCGTGAGGGTGTCGTTCCTAAGTAAGCCATTTGCTGCACCCGCTTCCGCGCGTTGCCAGTTGTTCGTTGCCGAAGGCGGAGTTGAGCGCTTTTGCATCGCCTTGCGAAAGGCAAAAACGGCAAGCCCGAGCAGACCCAGACCTCCCGCTAACAGCAATAGAGATTCGCTACTCACTCCGATGCCTCCCGCATCGCACCGGTCACCTTGATTCCTGCTTGGGAATAGAGCCGAGACACGTCATCCGGCAAAGGCGCACGAGCGAACTTGCTCTCGGTCGCACGGCCCGAATTGCCCCACGGCGTGCGGCCCAGCACGTGACCCAGCGGCGCAAGGGCCAGACGCGTGATCTGGCCGAAGGCCTCGCCGAGATC
>CAMDQY010000110.1 GCA_945906005.1 Novosphingobium sp. Chol11
TGCCTCTCTGTGGCCGATAAGCCTGGCGGGGTAATCCGCGGGCCTGAGCAGGTCCTCGGGATCATGGATCTGGGCATCGGGCAGACCAGCCAATTCGGGCACCCATTGCCGGATATAGCCTGCCGCGTCGAACTTCTCCGACTGCACGAGTGGTGCCATGATCCTTGAAAACATGTTCGAATCGACACCGGTTCCGGCAACCCATTGCCAGTTGACGCCGTTGCTCGCGTAATCGGCATCGACCAGCGTGTCCCAGAACCAGCGCTCGCCGTGACGCCAGTCGATCAGCAGATGTTTGATGAGGAAGCTCGCCGCGATCATTCGAACCCGGTTGTGCATCCAGCCAGTCGCCCAAAGCTGACGCATTCCGGCATCGACGATAGGATAGCCGGTGTGGCCCTTCTGCCATGCCTTGAGGTCCGCAGCAGCGACAGCATCGCGTTCGGGATCGCGCCATTTGATCGCGTCGAACCGCTCGCGATAGTTGCGCGCCGAATAGTCGGGGAACTGGACTATGATGGTCTGCGCATAGTCGCGCCAGCCAAGCTCGCCCAGGAACGTGTCCACCGACCCACCGGCACTAGCTACCGCGTGCCAAACGGTCGCAGGCGATACTTCGCCGAAATGGAGGTGAGCGGAGAGGCGCGAGGAGCCTTCGATCGAAGGCAGGTTGCGCTCCTCGTCATACCGCCGCGCGTGATCGGCAAACTCATCGAGCCGTTGGGCAGCGTCCGTTTCGCCTGGCGACCACTGCGTGCGCAGCCCGCCCGCCCAGTCAGGCCGGGTGGGTAAAAGCTCCCAGTCTTCGAGCCGGTCCGAAGCGGGCCATGCCTTGGGGGGCAAAATCTGCTTTGGTGCGGGACTGGGCACTGGCGGCGGCATGCGCTGCACCAGCGCGCGCCAGAACGGCGTATAGATCTTGAACGGCGTTCCCGATCCGGTCAGCACCGAACCCGGCGAAGCAAGGTAGTTGCCGTGATGAAGGTGAAGATCGAGCGCACTGGCGACCGCGCGTTCGGCATTACGCCACCACGGCTCGTAATGACGGATCGCATGGACCGTGCGGGCACCGGTTTCCGACGCGATGGCTGAAATCGCCTCATCGCTGCAACCGCGTCGCAGGATCAGTCGTGATCCTCGCGCGCGCAGGCCATCGTCGAGGCTGGCAAGACTGTGGTGCAGCCACCAGCGCGAGGCACCGCCCATCCTTCGGTGCTTTGGCGTCTCGTCGTCGAGGACATAGACCGGGATGACCGGTGCGCCGCTCGCACAGGCGGCAAGCAGCGCTGCCTGATCGGCAAGCCGCAGGTCGCGCCGCAGCCAGACAATCTGCGGTTTCGTCATTTGGGCGGGCGCAATGTCACGCTGAACCGGTCGCCGATGCGCGGGTTCATGAAACGCTGGTCGCGAAGGATGATGCGGTCGCCTTGCAGTTCGGCAACCGGCATCCGGCTCCAGAACAGAAATGCTTCGGCGGCGGGATTGCCCCTAGCTAGTTCGGCCACGCGCGGGTCATCCATGTTTGCTGGCTCACTCCTGACGATGGCGGGGGCAGGATCAGCCGGAATCGGCTGGTATCCCAGATGCACCTTGTCGTCCCAAAGACTGAAATCTACCCCGTAATGGCGATCCCGTGCCCGCCAGAGCACCTCGCGCCGCCAGAATTCCAAAGGAACCGGATTCGCGACTACCAGCAGGTGAGGATCGTCCGCGAAATACGGCGATCGACGCTGCAACTCAGCGCGGACCAGCAATTCTGCTCGCGCGCTGATGAGCAAATTCCCGCCGATGTAGACGATCGCCACTCCAAATACAGCCATAGCAATCACGCAACTCGCCCGGCTTCCTTTCCGCTCCAGCCGCAGCGAAAGCCACAGTCCCGCGCCGAGTATCGCCCATAGCCATGGATCGACGATGAACAGCGTATCGCCGAAGAACCATTGGCTCGAAAACGGCTCCAGCAGGCGGATGCCGTAATTGTTGAGCCAGTCGAATGCCGGATGGGTCAGGCAGCCGATGAAGGACAGGGCAAGGAGCCAGCCGAACCGGATCGGCAAACGTTCCTCGGGCCGTTTGCCGCGCCGCACCTGCCACCTGTCGAACCACCACAGCGCCCCGGCAAGCAGCAATGGCAGCACCAGCAGCGCAATCGGCCCGTGGGTGATCCCGCGCCGCATGGCGAGCGATTCAATGCCGTAGATCGAACAGCCCGCGTCGATGTCGGGCAAGTTTGCTCCGATGATGAGCGCCGGCATGGCAAGGCCGGTCCGGCGTTTCAGCCCCGTCTGCCCCAGCACGGCCCCGATCAGCGAATGGGTAAGATTGTCCACCCGCCTGAACTGTCAGCAAACAATCACGGCAGCAAGAACTAGTCCTCGACGGTCCAGGTCTGGCCCTTGCTCAGCAGCTTGCCAAGATCGGCAACCCTACCAGCGCTCGACTTCTCGCGCTCGGCAACCACGTCGCTGTCGAAGGTGGGCCTGGGATCGTCGTAGATCACGCCAAGTGCCATCGGAAACTCGCGGAACTTCGGCGCGACGCGCAGATCGACCAGCATGTAGGCGACCGCGCGGTTGGTCACGTCATGGGTGATGACGCCCGCGGACTGCCAGTCGCCATCCACCACATAGACAATCTTGAGCGCAAGGTTCTCGACGTCGAGCGCGATCCCCTTGGTGTCGCCAGCGAACAGCATCGGTGCGCCATTCTGGAGCCACAGCTGCTGGTCCTCGACACCCTTGGCGGCTGCGAAATCGTCGAAAATATCCTTGTTGTAGACAATGCAGTTCTGAAAAATCTCGATGAATGCGGCACCACGATGGGCATGGGCGGCCTTGAGCACGTCGGGCAGGTTCTTCGAGACGTCGAAGCCGCGCGCGACGAACCGCGCACCCGAGCCGAGCGCGAAAGCGCAAGGGCTGGCCGGCCGGTCGACCGAGCCGAGCGGCGAGCTTGGCGAATTGGTGCCCTGGCGGCTGGTCGGCGAATACTGCCCCTTGGTGAGGCCGTAAATCTCGTTGTTGAACAGCAGGATCTGGCAATCGAGGTTGCGACGCAGGATATGCATCGTGTGGTTGCCGCCGATCGACATGCCATCACCGTCGCCCGTCACTAGCCAGACGTCGAGTTCCGGGTTGGCGAGCTTGATGCCTGTGGCAAAGGCAGGCGCGCGGCCATGGATCGTGTGGAAGCCATAGCTCTCGACATAGTAGGGGAAGCGGCTGGAGCAGCCGATGCCCGAGACGAACACGGTCTTCGAGGGATCTGCGCCAAGCTGCGGCAAGGTGCGCTGCACCGCCTTCAGGATCGCGTAATCGCCGCAACCCGGACACCAGCGCACTTCCTGGTCGGTTTCCCAGTCCTTGAGCGTGGTCTCGATCTTGGTCATCTCGTTCATGAGTTTTCAGCCTCCGGGCTGGGCAGCTGGGTATCGTTGACGGGAATATCGCCGCCTTCGTTGCCGGGAACGCCGTCGAAATAGGTGGCGATCGCATCCTCGAGTTCAGCGATGGCAAACGGCTGGCCGGATACCTTGTTGAGAGGCTTGGCATCGACCAGGAACTGGTCGCGCAGCACGGTCTTGAACTGGCCGGTGTTCATTTCGGGCACCAGCACGTTGTCGTAGCCGCGCAACAGCTGGCCGAGGTTTTTCGGCAGCGGCCAGATGTGACGCACATGGACGTGGCTGACATCGAGGCCCTTCTTGCGCGAGCGGCGAACCGCCTGATGGATCGGACCGAAGGTCGAGCCCCAACCGACCACGACCAACCTGCCGCTCGTTTCGCCCAGCGAAACATCCTGTTCCGGGATCGCGTTCGCGACGCCGTCGATCTTGTTCTTGCGAGCGTCGGTCTGCGTCTGGTGGGTTTCGGGCGAATAGTCGAGATTGCCGGTGTCGATAGCCTTTTCGATGCCGCCGATCCGATGCGTCAGGCCCGGCGTGCCCGGCTTGATCCACGGACGCACGCCGCGCGAATCGCGCTTGTAAGGCAGCAGCGTATCGTCCGGTCCGTTCTTTTCTTCGAGATAGGTGACCGGGAACGGCTCGAACGTCGAAGGATCGGGCACTTTCCAGGGTTCAGCCGCATTGGCGATATAGCCATCGGTCAGCAGGATCACCGGGGTCATAAACTGGACCGCGATGCGGCAGGCCTCGATCGCGCAATAGAACGCGTCCGAAGGGCTGCGAGACGCAATCACCGGCATCGGCGTATCGCCGTTGCGGCCGTAAACCGCCTGGTAAAGATCCGATTGCTCGGTCTTGGTCGGCAGACCGGTCGACGGGCCGCCACGTTGCGAATTGATGATCACCAGCGGCAGTTCGGTCATCGCGGCAAGCCCCATCGCCTCGCCCTTCAGCGCAATGCCGGGGCCGGACGAGGAGGTTACGCCAAGTTGACCGGCATAGGACGCACCGATCGCTGCGCAGATCGCGGCGATTTCATCTTCCGCCTGGAAGGTGGTGACGCCGAATTCCTTCACCTTGACGAGGTTGTGCAGGATCGCCGAGGCAGGCGTGATCGGATAGCCGCCGAAGAACATCCGCAGGCCAGCCAGCTGCGCCCCCGCCACGAGACCAAGGCTGATCGCCTCCGCGCCGGTAACCGTGCGGTAAAGGCCCGGCGAGGCCGGAACAGAATCGACGTGGACACGCTGCAGCGGCCCGGAAATCTCCGCCGTCTCGCCATAGGCATGGCCGGCGTTGAGTGCGGCGATATTGGCGCTGGCAATGTCCGGCTTCTTGGCGAACTTGGCATTGAGACCGTCGATGATCGGCTGGCGATCGCGATCGAACATCCACAGTGCCAGGCCCAGCGTCCACATGTTCTTGCAGCGCAGTGCTTCCTTGTTGCCAAGGCCGAACGGCTTGACCGATTCGATGGTCAGCGCGCTGATGTCGAAGGCGAGCACGTCCCACTTGGCCAGGCTCCCGTCCTCGATCGGGTTGGCCGCATACTTAGCCTTTTCGAGGTTGCGCTTGGTGAACTCGCCGGTGTCGGCGATGATCAGGCCGCCCGTCTTGAGCGCATCAAGATTGGTCTTGAGCGCCGCCGGATTCATCGCGACCAGAACGTCGGGCGCGTCGCCCGCAGTCGTAATCTCGCTCGATCCGAAATTGATCTGGAACGCGGACACACCGAACAGCGTGCCCTGCGGCGCGCGGATTTCGGCGGGGAAATCCGGGAAGGTGGCGAGATCGTTGCCTGCCAGCGCGGTGGACAGTGTGAACTGCCCGCCCGTCAGCTGCATTCCGTCGCCTGAATCGCCGGCAAAACGCACGACGACGGCTTCGGGCGAATCGTCGCCCAAGTGTGATACTGCGGTTTCCCGCTCGGCAGATACTGTTGCCATCATTGTCCTCTGTGGCATCTTCGCAAAACGACTTCCCGATCGCCCTAGTCCAACTGGTATGGCAGGCAATTCAGAAAAACTCTCCCGGTTGAAACCGTTATGATCCGCAAAACGCCGATGAAAGCTGCTAGTCAACCCTTCATCGACCGGTCCCGCCCGGTTTCAAGCCATTGATCCTTCGCGCAAGCGCGACTTGCGAGCAAGGTATAGCACCCACAAAAGAGCTATTGAATGAACGATTTTACACATCTTCCTTATCGCCCTTGCGTCGGAGTGATGCTGGTCAGCACCACCAGGCTTGCCTTCGTGGGAAGGCGGATCGACAACAAGGAAGGCGATTGGTGGCAAATGCCGCAGGGCGGCATCGATCCTGGCGAAGACCTGCGCGACGCGGCGTTCCGCGAACTGCACGAAGAGACGGGGATCGCGGACCAACACGCCCAGATCATCGCCCAGAGCCGCGAAGAGCATTTCTACGACCTACCCGAGGAGTTGTTGGGCAAACTCTGGGGCGGAAGGTATCGCGGCCAGCGCCAGCACTGGTTCCTCGCCCGCTTCACCGGCAACGACGCCGATGTGCGGCTCGATGCGCACGAACCGCCAGAATTCTGCGAATGGCAATGGGTTGAACCTGAACGACTGCCTGAACTGATCGTGCCATTCAAGAAGCCGGTCTATCGTGCGGTCCTCGAAGAATTCCGCGCGCTGATCTAGCCTTGGACCCTAGTTTTCGGTGACGATCGGCTGGGGCGTGATCGCCTCGGCATGGACCACATGGCGGGTAGGCTGCTGGCTGAGCACTGCAGACAGCTTGCGCGTGGCTTCACAATCGGTACCGCAAAGGCTTTCAAGCTGGGCAAGATTACGCTGCGCCTTGGCGAGCGCACCTTTTTCGGCAAGCGCAGCCCCCTCACCGGAAATCGCCATGACATTGCGCGGATCGTTGACAAGCGCCGACCTGTAGAAGTGCAACGCCTTGCCTTGCATGCCCTGAGCACGGGTTGCTTCTGCCAGGCTCACCAGCACCAGCGCATTGCCGGGCTGAACCACGAGGGCAGCCTCATAGGCGTCGATCGCGCTATTGTAATCGCCCTGCGCCATCCGCGCCTGCCCCTGGGCGACGAGTTGCGCCGCGCGCGGCGTAATCTCCTCACCCGTATCCGACCATGCCATACTGGACGTAACCCCTGCGAGAAGCGAAAGGGCAAGTGCAGCGGGGGCAAAGCGCATCAGAGTATCCTTGAGCCGAGTCATATGAGAAAGCCTAACATATTCGCAAGAGGCGTGCGATGAAAAACCCGTCCGTCCCATCGCGAAACGGGGATAAACTCAGACCTTGCCCGCGTGGCGTGCCGGTGCCGAGTGCCAGCGGTTCAGCTGTCCAACCCTTGTGACGCGCCAAAAAGGCGCTGGCCTGATCGGCACCTTCCTCGTCGAGCAGCGAACAGGTGACATAGACCAGCGCACCGCCCGGCCTGACTAGCTCGCCCGCCACATCGAGAAGCCGCGCCTGCAAGGCCGTCACGCCCGCGAGCCATTGCTCGGACAGTCGCCAACGCGCTTCGGGATTGCGGCGCCAGGTGCCAGTGCCGGAACATGGCGCATCGACAAGCACCGCATCGGCCCTGCCCTGCCAGTCGCTCAGAGCCTGCATCTCGCGGCCCGGATTGAGCAGGCGAGTCTCGATAATGCCGTCGGCGCTGGCCCGATCTGCGCGCTGTGGAAGGCGCGAGAGCCGTCCCCTGTCGGTGTCGCAAGCGATCACCTTGCCCGTGAATCCGACTTGCGCCGCGAGTGCGAGCGACTTCCCGCCCGCACCAGCGCACAGGTCGATGACTGAGCCGTGCAACGGCGCTGCAACCGCCTTGCATGCCAGTTGCGAGCCAGCGTCCTGCACTTCGATGGCGCCCCATCGAAACATATCAGTGTCCTCGATGCGAGTGCCATACGGAAACCGATAGCCATCGAGGTTCGGGATTGGCTCGCCGCCCTCCGGCAGGATGACCACGTCGGCACGCAGTGTGTTGACGCGCACATCGAGCGGGGCGCGGTCCAGCAGCGCGGCCGCTTCCTCGCCAGCAACGCCGCTCTCAGCGAGCCGCTCCTCCAGCCAGGCAGGCGCAAAACCTCCGCTTGCGACAGGTTCCTCCGGATCGACCCATGCGGGACCGTAAACCGAACCGTCGAACAACGTTATCAGCGCGGGATCGTCGGCCGCGAGCCGCAGCATCGCCGCTCGCCCGCTTTGCGGAATGTCGCCGCAGACACGAATGGCGCGATAGACCAGATCGCGAACGGCGCGACGATCCTTCGAGCCGGCAAAGCGCCGGGTTCGAAACCAGTCCGATACGATCCGGTCGGCAGGCGCGCCATTATTCCGTGCCGCAGTTATCACCAGATCGAGAATCTCGATGGCGGCCTGGACCCGCGCGGCGGGTGTCATGATGACCTCCTAGCGCGTGGGATAGTTCGGTGCTTCGCGCGTAATGGTGACATCGTGGACATGGCTTTCGCGCAGGCCCGCATTGGTGATGCGCACGAACTGCGCCTTGGTGCGCAGGTCCTCGATGGTGGCCGAACCGGTGTAGCCCATCGCCGCCTTGATGCCGCCGACGAGCTGATGGATCACGTCCTTGGCCGGCCCCTTGAAGGCAACCTGCCCTTCGATCCCTTCGGGCACCAGCTTCAGCTGGTCCTTGATGTCACCCTGGAAATAGCGGTCTGCCGAGCCAGAGCCCATCGCGCCCAGCGATCCCATGCCGCGATAGGACTTGTAGGCGCGGCCCTGATAGAGAAACGTTTCTCCCGGCGCCTCTTGCGTGCCTGCCAGCATCGATCCGATCATGATCGAGCTTGCTCCGGCGGCAAGCGCCTTGGCGGCATCGCCTGAGGTTCGAAGGCCCCCATCGGCGATCACGGGAATGCCTGATTTGTCGGCTTCCTCGGCGGCGTCCATCACCGCAGTAAGCTGCGGCACGCCGACCCCCGCCACGATCCGCGTCGTGCAAATCGAGCCCGGCCCGATCCCGACCTTGATCGCATCGACGCCCGCATCGATCAGCGCCTTGGCCGCTTCTGCCGTGGCGACATTACCGGCAATCACCTGCGCCGAATTGGAGAACGCCTTTACCCGTTCGACCGCGCGCGCAACGTCGCGGTTGTGGCCATGGGCGGTATCGATCACGATCACGTCGCACTCGACGTCGAGCAACGCCTGGGTCCGTTCAAAGCCTTTGTCTCCCACCGTGGTTGCGGCGGCAACGCGAAG
>CAMDQY010000111.1 GCA_945906005.1 Novosphingobium sp. Chol11
GCCATGGCTCGTCGAGCGCACCGTTCGACAGGCCGTAGATGCCGGGGATCAGCGTGGTCCGCATGGGCTCGGGATGGCTTGCGAGAAAGTGGAGTTCGCCATCTGTAGCGGCAAACAGGTTGAAGGGATTGAAGTCGTCGAGCCTGACAGCGGCGGGATCGGCATAGTCCCCGCTCGCGGTGAGCATGTCCGTCACCAGCCTGCCGCGCGAGACGCGATCGGTCTGCGGATCGCCGAAACCGCGCCGGTTGGTCACCAGCACGAAACGGCCATGTTCGGACAGGCCCAGCCAGGTTCCGCCCGACTTGAGGTCGCGCCCGGCGATGACGCCGGGGGCATCGTGCCATCGCGCCAGCGGAGCGGCGGGGCGGTCGTGGTATTCGTCGCGGTTGCCGATCACCACCAGCGGCCAGTCGGGATGCGCGTTCCATGCCAGCGCGGCGACACACATCAGATCAGGCCCTTGGCGCGCAGGCTGACATGCCCTTCGCGCCCGATGATGACGTGATCGTGCACGACAATGCCGAGCAGCCGCCCGGCCTCGGCGATGCGGTTGGTGATCTCGATGTCGGCGCGGCTGGGCTGGGGCGAGCCAGACGGGTGGTTGTGCACGATGATGAGCGCGGAGGCGCCAAGGTCCATTGCCCGGCGGATCACCTCGCGCGGGTGGATCGCCGCTTCGTCGATCGAGCCGTCGCCGACATGCTCGTCGTGGATCAGCATGTTCTGGGTATTGAGGAACAGCACCCGCACACGCTCGACCGTAAGATGCGCCATATCGATGGTGAGATAGTCGATAAGTGCCTGCCAGCTTGCCAGCACTGGCTGATCGCGCACCTGCTGGCGCGCCATCCGGCCCGCTGCGAGCGCGACGATCCTGAGCGCCGCCGCACTCGCCTCGCCCATGCCGGGATGGTTGGCCAGCGCGTGCGGATCGGCATTGAGCACGCCCGCGAGCGATCCGAATCGGGCGATCAGCGTGCGCGCCAGCGGCTTGACGTCGCGCCGCAGGATTGCCGTCATCAGCAGGTATTCGATCACCTCGTGATCGGCGAGCGCCTCCGTGCCGCCCTCGATCAGCCGCTTGCGCAGCCGTGCACGGTGCCCGCTGACATCGTTGCCGGGGCCGAGCTTGTGCGATTGCGGTTCTTGGTTGAACAATTCATCCACTACTGCGTTGCATTGCCTTTCCCAGTCCGCAGGCGCAAGTGAGCGAGCGATGCCAAGTGAGCCGAGCGACCTTCCTGACGATCCGGTTGCACCCGAAGACCCGACCGAAAGTCGGCAGGGCTGGTCGCGACGCAGGATCGGGTCGCTTTGCCTTGCCGCGCTGATGGTGCTCGCGCTTGCGGGGTTATGGATTTCGCGCGAGCGGATCGCCGACAACCTGATTGCAGGCGAACTCGAAAAGCGCGGAATTCCGGCAACCTATCGGATTGAATCGATTGGAGCGCGCGAGCAGGTGCTGGCAAACCTTGTGATCGGCGATCCCAGGCACCCGGATTTCACTGCTGACCGCCTTGTCGTCTCGGTCCGTCCGCGCTTCGGTTTTCCAGACATCGGGGCGCTGAAGCTGGTGCGCCCAAGGCTTTTTGGCACTTACGTCAAGGGAAAGCTCAGCTTCGGCTCGCTCGATCCGCTGATTTTCACCGATAGCAAGGAGCCGTTCCGGCTGCCCGACATGGATGTCGCGATCGAGGACGGTCGCGGGCTGATCGAGAGCGAGTATGGCGCTGCGGGGATCAAGCTAGAGGGGCGCGCCGATCTGCGTCGCGTGGTTGACGACACCAACATCAAGCGCAAGGCGGTCTATTCCGAAAAGGCGCAGGCGCAGCATGTCACGATCGAGGAATATGCCTTCGCAACGGGCTGCACCCTGATTTCCAAGACCGCGCCTGGCGAGAAATACCAGGCGCCCGATGGCTCTTGGAAAACCCGCACCGGCGCGGCCCCCGAACGCGACGCGCGCTGCCCTTAAATTCCGGAGCCCAGTTCCGCGCGCCTGGCGCGCTTCGGTTTTCACGCGGTATGCGAGCGCCGAGCGGTTGACTCGTCAAGGGGCTGTGCCTAAGGGCAGCGCAGTTTCGGTCGGGGCCTCCCGACCGTTGTCGTTTTTTAACCCCCTCGTGCGAGGAAACGCATCCACCGTGGCCGACGATCCCGACACCGCGCAGGTCAAGGAAGACCCGGCGATCGGCTCGCTTGAGGGCCGTATTGCCGCTGCGCGCAAGGCCGAGGATGAGCGGCTGGCACGCGATCAGGCACCGGTTCGCGACGGGCGTGGCGCCGGATTCCAGATTGCGTCGACGATGGTCGGTTATCCGCTCGGCGGCATCATCATCGGCTATGGGCTCGACCATCTATTTGGCACGCTGCCGTGGATTACCATCGCCTTGATGTTCATGGCTTTCATCGGTGCGTGCCTTCAGGTCATTCGCACAAACTAGAACCCCGCCGGCTAGGCGCAGGCAAGAGCAGAGAAGAACCAAGCCGTGGCTGCCACCAAGATCGATCCCATGCACCAGTTCCAGATCGCACCGATCGGTGCGGACGAACTGGTTGCGTCGCCGTTCCAGTTCACCAACTCCGCGCTGTGGATGCTGATCGTGCTGGTCGTGGTCGTGATGGTAATGTGGGGCGGAACCCGGCGTGAACTGGTGCCCGGACGCTGGCAGGCTCTGGCCGAAATCATCACCAACTTCCTGGGCGACATCACCCGGCAGACGATCGGCGCAAACGGGCGCAAGTATCTGCCCTGGGTATTCACCACTTTCATGTTCATTCTGGCCGCCAACTGGATCGGCGCGATGCCGTTCGCGCTGGCGGGCGCGCATCCGTTCACGGTCACCAGCCAGTTCAGCGTGACCTGGACGATGTCGGTGATGAGCTTCGCGATCGTGTTGGTCGTTGGCTTCTGGAAGCACGGACTGCATTTCTTCTCGCTGTTCGTGCCCAAAGGCGCGCCTCTGGCGATCAAGATGTTCATCGCCCCCATTGAATTCGTCTCGTTCCTGGTGCGGCCTTTCAGCCTCGGCCTGCGGCCATTCGTCGCCATGTTCGCCGGGCACATCCTGCTCGAGGTGTTCGGCAACTTCATCGTTCAGGGTCTTAACGCCGGTTCGGCGGCGGGCGGTTTCATCGCCGCGCTCTGCTTCGTGTTCATCGTCGGCATGAGCGGGCTGGAATTGCTGATCGGCGCGATCCAGGCATATGTTTTTGCCCTTCTGACTGCGATCTACATCAACGACGCAGAGAACCTTCACTGATTTTTCCAACGTTTTTCGGTATTTAAAAGGGAGTATTCACATGGAACTTGCATCTGCACAGGTCATCGGCGCCGGTATCGCCGCTATCGGCATCGGCGCTGCGGCGGCTGGCGTCGGCACGGTTTTCGGCAGCTACCTCCAGGGCGCGCTGCGTAACCCCGGCGCTGCTGCCAATGAGCGCATCTGGATGTTCGTCGGCTTCGCGGCTGCCGAACTTCTCGGCCTGATCGCCTTTACGGTGGCGATGATCATCCTTTACGCTCCCCCGGCGTAAGGCAGGTCTGAACTTCGATGCCTCAGCTTTCGCAACTTGCCCTGGTCATCCAGTCACAATGGCTCTGGCTGCTGCTGGTTCTGGCCGCGATCTACTTCGTCGTCGGTCGCGGGATCGTCAGCAAGGTCGAATCGACTGTCGATGATCGAGACGCCAGGATCGCGGCTGATCTTGCCGAGGCACAACGCCTTCAGGATCAGGCCGAGGCCGACGAAGAGGCATGGCGCAACCGGGTCAACGCGATGCGGGAGCAGGCCCAGGGCGTGACGGCTTCGGCCAAAGCAGACGCTCAGGCCAGTCTCGAAGCAAGGCTTGCCGTGGTAGACACCGAGATTGCGGCACGGACCGACGCTGCCGTTGCCGAACTCGACGCTGCTCGCGGGGCCGCCTTGGCGGAGCTTGAGAGCGTTGCGGTCGAGGCAACCCAGCAGATCGTCGAACGACTGACGGGTGCGAGCGTTGCCCAGGCAGAGGCCCGCGCGGCAGTAACGGGAGCGCTTGGTCATGCATGAGCTTATGATCATGGCCGCCGAAGCGGCGCATGCAGGTGAAGGCGAGGAACATCACGCCGAGGCTATGGCTTTCGGGTTCCTGACGCCGGGAATGGTCGTGGCCCTGGCGATGCTCACTGTCCTTGTGATCATGTGGCGCGCTGGCGTGCCCGGTATGGTCGTGGGTATGCTCGATGGCCGCATTGCTGAAATTCGCAAGCAGCTGGACGAGGCGAAGACCCTGCGCGCCGAGGCGGAAGCCCTGCGCAAGGAATATGCCGACAAGATCGCTGGCGCCGAAAAGGACGCCGAAGCGATGGTCGCGCATGCCCGCGAGGAAGGTGATGCGATCCTCGCCAAGGTCGAGAGCGATGCTGCGACGCTGATCGCGCGCCGCCGCCAGATCGCCGAGGACAAGATCGGTGCGGCCGAGCGTGCGGCAGTTGCCGAACTTCGCGCCAGAGCAGCCGATGCCGCGAGCCAGGCAGCGCAGGCGCTGATTGCGAAGAACCATGGTGCCAGTGCTGACAAGGCACTGGTCGATCAGGCGATCAGCTCAATCTGAGGCGCATAAAGCGTCTTAAGTAGGAACCTATCCCCATTTCTGGGCATTTGCGTCCAGAACCCAGTTTGCCGCGATTCCATTCTGCGATAAGAAGCGGTATGGCTAATCTATCGTTGTTGGGGCTTGGCGTAGGCGTCGCCTTCGCATTCCTGCGTTGGCGATTTCCTGTTATTCCAAAGGTATGGGCAAGCCTTGGGGTGGTCTTGGGCCTTGGCCTTATCGGTGTTCACTTTATTCCCCCAACAGCACTTCATATCTACACCTTAGCGGTTTTGGCCGTTGGCGGTGCGGTGGCTGTTTTGGAATGGAGGATCGCGAAAATGAAAGTTACGTTCAAGAATTGCACAGTTGATGCTGAAATGAAATCGTTCATCCAAGGCGGATCAATTGATGACCTTAAAATACATGACAGTGATATGAAGGTGTCCCAATTACTTCGAGATACGAAGATTGGGAATGCAGATTTTCAACGGAGCAAATTTCGGCAACGAAAGCCCAAATTGCGCTCATCAAAAACTATCCTTAGCCGACCTCAGCGCGGCGAAGGTTGCGACTGCATCCCCGCCATTGCCCCAGCGCGCCTGCATGTCGGCATCGTCGGCGCGCAGGAACGGGTTGGTCGCCAGCTCGAGCTTCAGCCTTGACGGCACGGTCGGCTGGTCCTTGGCGCGTTTTTCGGTGATTTCCGCGACATAGGCGGCAAGTGCGGTATTGTCCGGATCGGCATGGACCGCAAAGCGCGCGTTCGACGCGGTATATTCGTGCGCGCAATAGAGCAGCGTTTCGGGCGGAAGCGCCTTGATCCGCGACAGGCTCGCCCAGAATTGCGGCGCGGTGCCCTCGAACATCCGCCCGCAACCAAGCGCGAACACCGCATCGCCGACGAAGGCAAGGCTCGCCTCGGGCAGGTGATAGGCGATGTGGCCCATGGTATGCCCACCCACGTCGATGACCTGCGCTTGCCACGCACCGAGGCTGAAAGTGTCGCCATGGCTCACCGTACGGTCGATTGCCGCGATCTTGCCCGCTTCGCCCGCCGGTGCGGTGACGGTGCAGCCAGAGGCCGCCTTTATCGCTTCGTTGCCGCCAGCATGATCGGGATGCCAGTGCGTGTTCCAGATCTGGGTGATCTGCCAGCCCTTGGCCGCCGCCTCGCGCAGGTAAGCGCCCGCATCGGGTGTGTCGATGCAGGTAGTCTCGCCGCTGGCGGGATCGTGCAGCAGATAGCCGTAGTTATCTTCGAGGCAGGCGAACTGGTGAACTTGCAGTGTCATGGCCAAATCCTACCGGCTTATCGCGCCATAGGAAAGGCCCGACCGCTCGTGTGAGCAGCCGGGCCTTAATTCTGTAACCAGCCCCCTGTCTTCGCAGGGCGCTGAAGTTTGACTTAGTCCTTCTTGCCCTTGAGCGCCTCGCCCAGGATGTCGCCCAGAGATGCACCCGAATCCGACGAGCCGTACTGCTCCACGGCTTCCTTTTCCTCGGCGAGCTGACGCGCTTTGATCGAGAAGTTGGGTTTCTTCGAACGGTCGAAGCCGGTGACCTGCGCATCGATCTTCTGGCCGACCTGGAAGCGGTCAGGACGCTGCTCGTCGCGGTCGCGGCCAAGATCCGAACGCTTGATGAAGCCGGTTGAACCGTCTTCGCCGCCCTGGACCTCGAGCCCGCCATCGCGCACTTCGAGCACAGTAACGGTGACGACCTGGCCACGTTTGAGCGAACCTCCGCCGCTGCCGCCGCTGTCTGCACCGCTGCTGCTGCCCGAAGTGGCTGCAGCCGTCGGCGCGCCGCGCTCGAGCTGCTTCATGCCCAGGCTGATGCGTTCCTTGTCGGTATCGACGTCGAGCACGATCGCCTTGACCTGCTCACCCTTGCGGTGGAGCGCCAGCGCATCTTCGCCCGAGATACCCCAGGCGATGTCGGACATGTGTACCATGCCGTCGACGTCGCCATCGAGGCCAATGAATAGACCGAACTCGGTGGCGTTCTTGACTTCGCCCTCGACTTCGCTGCCCACCGGGTACTTGCTGGCGAACTCTTCCCACGGATTGCCCTGAGCCTGCTTGAGGCCAAGGCTGATGCGGCGCTTGTCGGGATCGACCTCGAGCACCATGACTTCGACTTCCTGCGAAGTCGAAACGATCTTGCCGGGGTGGACGTTCTTCTTGGTCCAGCTCATTTCGGAAACGTGGACCAGACCTTCGATGCCTGCTTCCAGCTCCACGAAAGCGCCATATTCGGTGATGTTGGTGACAATGCCCGAAAGCTTGGAGCCGACCGGGTACTTGGTACCTGCGCCTTCCCAAGGATCGCTGTCGAGCTGCTTCATGCCAAGGCTAATGCGCTGCGTATCGGGATTGATGCGCACGATCTGCACCTTGACGGTGTCGCCGATATTGATGACTTCGGTCGGGTGATTGACGCGCTTGTAGCTCATGTCGGTTACATGGAGCAGGCCGTCGATGCCGCCGAGATCGACGAAGGCGCCGTAATCGGTGATGTTCTTGACGACGCCGTCGATCACCTGGCCTTCGGAGAGCTTGTCGATCAGCTCGCTGCGCTGTTCGGCGCGCGTTTCCTCAAGCACGGCGCGGCGCGAGACAACGATGTTGCCCCGGCGGCGATCCATCTTGAGGATCTGGAAGGGCTGCGGAATGTCCATCAACGGCTGAACGTCGCGCACCGGGCGGATGTCGACCTGGCTGCCGGGCAGGAACGCCACGGCACCGTCGAGATCGACAGTGAAGCCGCCCTTGACGCGGCCGAAGATCACGCCGTCGACGCGCTTGCCTTCACCGAATTCGCTTTCCAGCTTGTCCCATGAGGCTTCGCGGCGGGCACGGTCGCGGCTGAGCATCGCTTCGCCGTCGGCGTTCTCGACACGGTCGACAAACACTTCGACCTCGTCGCCAACCGACAGACCATGCTCGCCGCCTTCGCCGCGCGCGAATTCGCGCAAGGAGACGCGGCCTTCGCTCTTGAGGCCGACGTCGATGACGGCCTTGTCGTTTTCGATTGCGGTGATGGTGCCTTTTACGACGCGGCCTTCAAAGCCTTCGTTGGCAGCGCCACCGAGTGATTCATCAAGAAGCGCGGCGAACTCGTCGCGCGTGGGGTTTGGCGAACTTGCCATAAGAGATTGATCCCAATACTGTTTTTACCGGCCAGGCGGTTTTTCCGCCGGTCTTTTCTCCACATGCGGCGGGATTGCCGACACGTGGGCCAAGAGGCCGAACTGCCACGGTCGCCGGATGCCAGCCGCGGCGCCTTCAGGGCCATATTGCCAACGCGCGAAAGCCGCGCCTTGGCGCGTTTGGTCTATCGCATCGTCGGAAAAAGGTCCGTCGGACGGGCGCGCGCTTAGGACAATCGAGGATGCAAGGCAAGGAAAACCGGCATCATTAGCCCAGCGCGCCTACTTCGTGCATCGCGGCTCGTTCGGCCTCGTCATAGCCGAGTTCGGCCAGCACTTCGTCGGTATGTTGGCCGAGCGTGGGGCCGGGCGGTCCTGGATCAAGCGGCGTTGCCGAAAAGCTCGCCGCAGGAACGGGCTCGCAGATCGTCCCGGCAACCGGGTGCTCAACTAGGCGCAGATAGCCCATCGCATCGACCTGCGGATCGCCGACCAGATCTTCGAGCGAACGCACCTTGGCGCACGGCGCGCCCGTCGTAGCGATGAGGGCCAGCCCCTCGTCGATGTCCATCTTGGCGACTGCTTCTGCCCATTCGGCTTCGACCTGCTTCATCAATGCGGGATGGGCAGAGCGCCCCGCTGCGGTCGTTAGAAGCGGGTCGGTTCCGGTTTGCGAGCGGAGCAGTTCGACCAGCGCGGCATACGAGGTGTCGGTGCCGTTGAACGTGCCGGAACCGTTGCGAAAATGGTATAGGCGCACCCTGTCGGCAAGGTTTGGCCGCGACTCTACGCCGTCGCCTTGCAGATGGAGATTGCCAGCCGCATCGGGCCACAGAAAGGCAATCGCCGCGCCCAGCATCGATAGCTTCACTTCCTG
>CAMDQY010000112.1 GCA_945906005.1 Novosphingobium sp. Chol11
AGAAGCTGGGATCGCTGGCGCAGCCGATCCCTTCATATAGTGCGCGAAAGATCGTCATCATCCACGAGGCGCTGTTGTAGAGCGGCAGCACATTGTAGGTCACGTCGCCGGGCAAGGTCGCATAGCGGGCGGCGATCCGCTCGGCGGTATGCACCCACACATTGTGGCTCTGCATCACGCCCTTGGACTTGCCGGTGGTGCCCGAAGTCCACAGCACCGCGTTGACCTCGCCGTAATCGATGAACGACATGTCGTACGCGGCATCGGGGAACGACTTGAGGAACTCGAACGGCTTTGCTTCGGCCGGCATCGGATTATCGCCAAGGTCGCGCAGCACCAGGTGATCGTGCGGCACATCGGCGATCACTTCGGCAAGGCGGGGCCAAAGCTTGGTGTCCGAAACGATCACCTTGGGCATGCTGTCGGCCAGGGTCGATTTGAGCCACTCGCCCTTGTATTCTGCGTTGATCGGTATCCACACCGCACCGAGCCGGCTGACCGCGAGCGTCAGGAAGATGATGTCGAGCGCAGAGTTGGCAAAGAACGCTACCCGGTCGCCTCTGCCGACGCCGAGATCTGCAAGGCCGCGCGCGATCGAATTGACCATGCGATCGGTCTCGGAAAAGGTGAATTGGGTGTCGTTGTTCAACAGGTAGATGTTGTCTCCGACCGCTTCGGCCTGCAGTTGCAGGATGCGGCCGAGGTTGCGATCCTTGGTATTGCTCAAATCCAGATGGTTCATCCCTCGTCCCGTCCGTTTGTTGTTGTTGGTGCGAAGAGCGGGGCAACAATTCCCGTCTCCAGTGCTGGATAGCCAAGGTCCGCAAACCGCACTTCCACCGGCATTCCTGCATGCAGCGCTTGCGGATCGCAAGCAATCAGCCGGGTGACAAAGCGAGTCAAGCGATCCTCGTCGATGACGACAATGGCCGACACATAGGGCGCGATCGGCGCGAGCGGCTTGTGCAGCGCCCGTTTGACGACGGCCCAGGAGAACAGCGTACCGCGTCCGGACAGCGGAACCCACTCAATCTTCTCACCATTGCACTTGCGGCAATGGCCTTTGGGATACCAGTCGAACGTTCCGCATGTCTCACAGCGCGGGAGTGCGAACTCGTTACGCGCTGCCGCCGCCCACAAGGGTGCGGTGGGGCCGTGGCCGAGATCGGGTAGGGGGAAAGGCTTGCTGTCAGTCATCAGCCCCTCCGCATCACGAGTGTGCCTGCATCGACGCCGGAAAATCCGCCATAGACGGCGACCTGCGCGTCCTCGACCTGGTTGGCCGCTTCGCCGCGAAGCTGGCGGACCAGTTCGACGACATGGTTGATCCCGAGAAGATAGGAATGGCTGAGCATGCCGCCGTGGGTGTTGAACGGCAGGCCGCCCTTTGCCCGGCCCCGGTCGTAGGCGAGACGGTCGCCCTCGACGAAAGCGCCCGCCTCGCCCTTGGGGCAGAATCCAAGATCCTCGATCGCCATCAGCGCGACGATCGTAAAGGGATCGTAGACCGCCAGCACATCGACATCGGCTGGCGAGAGGCCCGCCATGGCGAATGCTCCCGGCGCGCTCATACGGTGGGGGGTCGAGGCGAATTCGGGTTCCATCGCGAAGTGGATGCCTTCGGACGCGCCGGCATAGCCCACTCCCTCGACGATCACCGGGGCTTTGCGAAAGTCGCGCGCGCGATCGGCTGCGGTCATCACAAAAGCGCAGGCGCCGTCCGAGATCAGGCAGCAGTCCTCCATACGCAGAGGATCGATGAACGGATCGCGCGCTAGATATTGCTCGAGCGTCAACGTCTTGTTGCGCATCACTGCGCCGGGATGGCCGTTGGCGTGGCGACGCGATGCGACCGCGATCGCGCCGAGCTGTTCGGGGCAGGTGCCGTAAAGCTCGAAGTGGCGGCGCGCGACGTGCGCGAAATAGACGGGCTGCGGGATGAATCCGAAGGGAACTTCGGCGTTCGCCTTGATCGCCTCGCCAAGGTGGGCGGTGGCGGGGCCGCCCGCATCGGCAGAATTCTGGCTCGCCCAGTCGGTGCCATGGACGTTGATGATCACGCTTGCCTTGCCCGATGCGATCGCCTCGTGCGCTGCATAGGGAGCCGTCGCCGCAAACGAGAATGCGCCGCCCGCACCCGATTCCCAGATTTCGTGGCTGAGGCCGTAATGGGCGCGGAACCGCGCGACGGTCATCTGGCCGTGGCTCTGACCCGAGAACATCAGGCCGTCGACTTCGGCAGGCGAAAGGCCGGCATCGGCCAGCGCCGCGTCGATGGCCGCGAAAATCATGGCGTCGAGCTTGCGGCCCGAGGCAGCGCTGTGCTCGGACTCGCCGACACCGACAATCGCGACCTTGCCCTTGATCGATCCGATCCGGGCCGGGCCAGATTCAGCCACGAAGGCCATGCATGCTCTCCAAACGCGCGCTGCCCGCAGGCAGCAATGATTTGCCTTTGACCCGGCCGCGCGAACATAGCAACGCAAAGCACAACGGAGATTCCTGATCATGGCGGCAACGGCATTAGTCATCGGCGGTTCTGGTCCGACCGGGCCGCATGTGGTCGAAGGGATGCGCCAGCGCGGCTACCGGGTGAGCGTGCTCAGCCGCGGCGTTCATGTCTTTCCGTTTGCAGACGATGTCGAACGCATCGTCGGCGATCCGCATTTCGAGGAACCTCTGGCACAGGCGCTGGGCGAGCGGACCTTCGACGTTGTAATCGCGACCTATGGCAGGCTCAAGGTCACTTCGAGGCTACTCGCGGGTCGCACCGGCCATTTCATCGCAGTGGGCGGCTGCGCTGCCTATCGCGGCTTCACCGATCCCGACGATGTCTGGCCGATGGGGCAGCTTTCGCCAGTGCCCGAGACCGCGCCGCTCTGCGGGCCGGGCGATCATCCGTTCGGCGGCAAGATCGTCGCTGCCGAACAGGTATTGTTCGAACATCACTCGGACGCGACCTTGTTCCGCTATCCTTACGTCTATGGACCGCGCCAGATCGCACCTCGCGAGTGGTCGCTGGTGCGCCGGGTGCGCGACGGCCGCCGAGCCGTCGTCGTCATGCATGGCGGCCTGAGCCTGCTATCGCACCACTATGCCGAGAATGCGGCTCATGCGATCCTGCTCGCGGTCGACAAGCGCGATACGGCAGCGGGCAAGGCCTACAATTGCGCCGACGACGAGCAGGTCACCCAGCGCCAGCTTATCGAGATTGGCGCCAGGGCGCTGGGTGTCGAGATGGAGGTGCTGTCGATCCCTGATGTCGAATCCGCACAGGGCGCGCTGATCCAGTATCAGCCGCATCACTATCTCGCCGATACCAGCCTCATCAAGGCGGACCTTGGCTACCGCGATCTGGTTTCCTCGGTCGAGGCCATCACCCGGACCGTGCAATGGTATCGCGACAACCCGCTGGAATATGGCGGCGAGTACGAGCAACGGCGCAAGGACGTGTTCGACTATGAGGCCGAGGACAGGCTGATCGACCTATGCCGCGCCTTCGAACAGGCGGTGGGCGAAGTGCAACTACGCCCGCGCCACGAGAATTATACCCAGCACCCTTATGCCCACCCCAAGGAACACAGCGTGGGGCGCGACGAGCGCGGACGCTAGCGAACCGACCCTATTGCAAAACCCTGCCGTCTCGGTTGTCTGCCCAGGCATTGTCTAGCCGTCCGGCCGGTGAAATGTTGACGGGGACTGCGGTCATCCTCGGCATCGCATTGACCGTCTGGAGATCGAAGTCGGTGGTCAGCAGCGCATTCACCGCCACGCCGTGATCGTCGTAGCGGTTCTCGTCGGGAAGATCGCCAAAGCCGTGCGACATCGACACGCACCCACGGCGCAGGTTGGGGTCAGCCTCGGCAACGGCCTCCACGCTCGCGGTTCTGGAGGTGATGCGGATGCGGTCTCCTGATGCAATTCCCAATGCAACAAGGTCTCCGGGGTTCAGGTAAGCGGGGTTGTGCGGCACGCGGCGATGCGTGTTGGGCAGTTCGCGGCTGATCGAATTGAACATGTGGCGTTGGCGCCTGACGATCAGCCGGTGGGTAGCTGCGGTGCCGTCGCGGGTGATCGGCTCCAGCCCGAATAGCTCCTGCGACAGTTCGGTGATTTCCTCCATGACTTCGGGCGAGGCCAACGTGAACTTCGCGTCGCTTTCGCCTGGCAGAGCCAAGATCTGCTTGTCCTCGAAGAAGCAGCCAAGCTCGTGCTTCCTGATCTCGTCGAGCGACCGTCCGGCCTGATTGGCAACCTGCTTCAGGAAGAGATCGGTATCGGGCGGACTGTCCATCGGTATCGCTGCGCCCAGAAACGACATCGGCTTCCCGAGCCGCTTGAGCAGACCCCAGAAGATGTATTCGTCGGCAACCACCTCCATGCCCTGCGCGGGTCTGGCAATGGGCGGTGTATATCGGGTGTAGGGCTTCCAGTAGCCCTCGTATTGCCAGCAAGGCAGGTCCGCACGCTCATACTGGAGCATGGTGGGCAGAACATAGTCAGCGAGCTTTGCGGTCGGGGTCATAAACGGGTCGATCACCACCATCAGTTCCAGCGACCGGAATGCTTTGACCATCTTCACCTGATCAGGGACGATGACGGCAGGGTTGCCCCCATGCACGAAGAAGGCGCGCACCTGTCCGGGGCCGGGCTGGAGAATCTCGTCAGCCATTATCCCGGTTGGCAGTTCGGGGACGATCACCGGGATCTGGCTGTAGCCGCCGATCCGGCTCTTGTAGCTGGTCTCGAACGAACGCATGGCCGGGGCGACCTGCGCCAGCGGAGGGTATCCCTGCATCAATGCGCCAGGAAACGCGATTTGCTCGCCCTCGCGCACGCAGCGCCCGCACACAATGTTGAGGCAATTGAGCAGGTGTTCGACGAGGTTGGAGTGCGGCCCCATGTTCGCGCCGGTACCCGTCATCGCCTTGCCGCTCCGTGCCGTGGCGAAGGTTCGGGTCATGCCCAGGAACACTGCCCGGTCGATGCCCGCACGATTGGCGACATAGTCCGGCGTGAACGGCTCGACTCGTGCGCGCAGCTCCTCCAGCCCATCGACATAACGCTCGACGAATGCCCTGTCTTCCCAGCCGTTGCGCAGAATCTCGCGGATCATGCCGGCAAGGATCGTCGCGTCCTCACCGGGAACCGGCTGCAGGTGGATGTCGGCGAACTTCGCGGTCTCGGTCACGCGCGGATCGACGACCAGCAGCTTCATACCGCGCGCCTTCTCCTGCTTGAGATGCTTGAGCGGGTTCATGACGATGAAGGTGAGCGCGAACGACACCAGCGGATTGGTTCCGATCAGCAGGGTGACGTCGCTGCCGATCACGTGATGCAAGCCCGCCTGCCAATAGCCGATCCGCTCGACCGCGACGTTCTTGGCGGTCTGGTCGATGGTAGAGGCCGAGAAGATCTTCTTCGTCCCGATCTGCTCGAACAGCGTATCCATGATGAAACAGCCGACCGCATTGAAGCCTGACCCCGTGCCCCGGTATCCGCCGACAGCTTCGGGGCCGTCGCGCTCGATCACGGCGGATAGCCTTTCTGCGATTTCGTCGAGCGCCTGCTCGATGCCGATACGCTCGAAGCTACCGTCGGGCATGCGCTTGAGCGGATGGCGGACGCGGTTGTCCGGATCGTGCGATTCAACTGCCTGAAGTCCCTTGAAACAGGCGAAGCCTTCGCTGACCGGGTCGTCCTTGTCAGGCCGGATTGCGGTGATCCGGTCGTCGTCTCCGAGCGTCAGCACCATCCCGCAATGCGTGTTGCAGATCCTGCAGAACGATTTCTTCTCGCGCATGGCCCAGATTCCTCTTTACCTCGCCCAAAAGCTACGCTCGCGTAAGATTCACCTCAAGCAAAATCTCGGGCAATGGATGCGAACGACGCTTTGGGAAGCTTGATCTCGATCAGTGTTACGCTTACGTAACTAAGCGATGAAATTCTGTCGCCACCCTTATTACCCCGCGCGCTATGCTGCACTCGACGCCGACCGCGTTCGGGTTGAAGCCGACGGCGGCGAATGGGGCGAGTTTGATCGGAACGCTCGCTGGATTGGCGGTCCCTTGCGCCACGCCGATCCGATCTATTGCCGCTGGGTGACGAGCGAGATCAAGGCTGAGGCCGCGACCGCGCGCTCTGGAGGCGGCTGATGGACGAGATCCGCAAGACCCCGCGCTCGCCCGGCCTCAACTTCTCCGATATCCTCAAGGCTTACGACAAGCATCCGATCCCCGAATATCTGAAAATCGACAAGTCGGAATGGCTTGGCGACGAGGACATTTCGGTCGACCGCTACATCACTCGCGAAGCCCACGATCTCGAAAAAGAGCGCATCTGGAAGCGCGTTTGGCAGATGGCCTGCCGCGAGGAGGAAATTCCCGAACCGGGCGACGTCACCACATACGAAATTTGCGATATCTCGATCCTGCTGGTGCGCAGTGCTCCGGACGAGATCCGCGCGTTCCACAACGTCTGCCTGCATCAGGGGCGTCGGCTGGTCGACGGACCATGCCATAAAAAAGAGCTGCGCTGCCCGTTCCATGCCTTCACCTGGGACCTCGACGGCGCGTTCAAATCCTGCCCCTCACGCTGGGATTTTCCGCAACTCGACGAGGACAACCTCGGCCTCGTTGAAGTGAAGCTAGGCCGCTGGGGCGGCTTCGTGTTCATCAACATGGACCCGGAATGCGAGAGCCTCGAAAGCTACCTCGGCGATCTCTCGATGCACTGGGAGAAATTCCCGCTCGAGGAGCGGTACATCGCGGCGCACATCTGCAAGGTATTTCCGGCCAACTGGAAGGTCGCGCAGGAGGCCTTCATGGAGGCCTATCATAACTATTCCACCCATTCGCAATTCGGCATCTATTTCGGCGGCGTCGCCTCGGACAGCGGCCAGTACGATCCGATGGGCAACTATTCACGGGCGCTGGGTCAGGGCGGCGCAGACCTTCCGCTGGATTTTACGCCCAGCCCGGCGGAGCGGCTCGATGCCCTGCCGGGGGTCGGCAGTCAGGAGCCGGTTCGGCGTGTGCTCGACCGATATCCCCTCGTAGGCGGCGAGCGCGAGCTGATCGAATACGAGCTTGAGGTGCGGCGCGAGGTGCTGCGCGAGGTGATCGGCGACAAGGTCGACGACCTTACCGATTTCGAGGTTTTCGGCGGAGGCTATTTTACGGTCTTTCCCAATTTCCATCCGTGGTGGGCGTTCGACGAACTGGCCTATCGCTTCAGGCCCTGGGGCGACAATCCCGAAATGTGCCTGATGGAAACCTGGCTGCTCAAGCCGTTCAAGGGCGAGCGTCCGCAGCCTTCGCCGCCTCGCTGGCTGGGGCTGGACCAATCGCACCTCGATGCCAGCGACTTGCTGGGCCGGGCTGCGCGCATTTTCGATCAGGACGAGTTCAACATTCCCGAAGTCCAGAAGGGCCTTCACAGCCTGAAGAGTCTCGGCCGCGGGCTGATGCTCGGCGTCTATCAGGCGACCAAGATCCGCCACTTCCACATGCTGTGGGATAAGTGGACGAGCAGCGAGACCGCGCCGAAGAGTGGTTAGGAAAGGCTGTTGCGCAGATCGCCGGTGCGTCTCGAATAGGCGGCAAGGCGATCAGCGTTGCAGGCATTGCGTTCCGCTTGCGAGCAACGCGCCATGCCTGCCGGAACAAGGCCGTCCAGCTCGGCGAGCTTGACGATCCGGTATGAGATCTGCGCGCCCTTGCGCACCTGCTGTTGCGGCAATCCCTGCCACCGGGCGGTCAGCAGGACATGCTTCAGGCCGTTGCAATCGAGCCAGTTGGTCACGCCCGGATCGCATCGCGACAGAACCACGGTCACCGTGCCATCCGGGTTCGGCTCGGCCTGATGATTGTTGAGCGTCGACGACAGGCGGTGGCTGTCGATCGGAATATACCACCAGTCCAATACCGAGAGCCCGGATAGCCGGGCACCCACCGGGTCCCAGTCGATTACGGCGGCTTCATCGTCCGCCAGCTCGAAATAGCCTTGCGCGGTCGCCATGCTGGCGCTTCCGCCCATCGCTGCCGCCGATTGCGCGGGCGTGATCGAGTTGGGCGGCAGGTTGCGGTAAATGTGGTTCATCCAGAAGTAGAGGTAGAGTTCCTCGATCGCGAAGTGGCAGATTTCATCGAGCGCCGTTTCTTCGTCCCACGGCCCGCCGCGCGCGATGCCATCGGCCTCCAGTGTCATCGCGAAGGGCGTATCCGCCGCCCAGTCGCCGAGGAATTCGCGGATTAGCAGCAGCCGGGTCTTGGCGGTCAGTGTCAGGTGATTGGGGCGGCCATCGGCGGGGCCGGCGTCCAGGGTCAGCACGAAGCTGCCATCGGGATCGCGCGCAAGTTCATGCAGGTCGATGGCTTGTCCCGGCGTGGTCCCGCCATAGGTACCCATCAGGGTGAACGAGGCATCGACCGGCGCGGGGCCGGTCTGGCGGCAAGTCAGGCGATAGCTGCGGTCAGGGTCGAGCCCGCCCCAGCGATAGATCGCATCCGGATTCTCGCCAAAGAACCGGCATCCCGGCACCGCTTCGCCCGTCGCTCGC
>CAMDQY010000113.1 GCA_945906005.1 Novosphingobium sp. Chol11
ACTGGCGGACCGCTGCGCGTCACGCGGCACCCGACGCCCGCCCCGCTCTATGAAGCCATCATCGAGGCAGCAGGCCAGATGGGGGTCGAGCGCGTCGAGGACATCAACGATCCGGTCGCCGCAGCGCAAGGTTGCATCGGCTACCAGACCGCGACCATCGGCAAGGGCAAACGCTTCAGCGCCGCGCGCGCCTTCATCGATCCGGCGCGGGGCCGCCCCAATCTCGATATTGCGGTCAAGACAACTGTGCTCAGGATCGAATTCGACGGCACGCGGGCAAGCGGCGTTCGGCTACGCGATGGCTCGGGCGAGCGGACTGTGAGCGCCCGGCGCGAGATCGTGGTTTCGGCAGGCGCGATCGAAACCCCCAAGCTGCTCCAGCTTTCGGGCATTGGCCCTGCAGACCTGCTCAAGCCGCTCGGCATCGAGGTGGTGCGCGATGCGCCCCAGGTGGGCAGGAACCTGCGCGAACATCGCCACATGGATATCCAGTATCGCGTAACCAGCGGCAGCCACAACAAGCTCCTGCAAGGCTGGCGGCTGCCGCTGTCGGTGCTGCGCTATGTGTTCGGCTCGCGCGGACCGATGAGCCATGCAGTCCACGAAGTCGGCGGTTTCGTGAAGACCGATCCCTCGCTCGACCGCGCCGACATGCAGTTCAACCTGATCTCGGTTTCGACCACCGCATGGTCGGGCACCGGCGTGATGAAGCTGGAAAAGCAGCCGGGGATCACGTTCCTGGGCTATTTCGCCCGCCCCGAGAGCCAGGGCAAAATTCGCATCCGCTCGGCAAACCCAGACGATCCGCCGCAGATCGACGCGCGCCAGCTCACCACGCAGAAGGACCGCGACAAGGCGCTGGCAGTGGTCAAATGGATGCGCGCGCTGGCAAGCCAGCCAGCGTTAAAAGGCTGGATCGTCGAGGAAGTGTCGCCCGGCCCAGCAATCGCCAGCGACGAGGACATTCTATCCCACGCGCTCGCGCTGGGCGGCCCCGCCTATCACATCTGCGGCACCGCGCGGATGGGCGCGGACGAGGCGGCCGTGGTAGATCCGCGTCTGCGCGTGCGCGGCGTGCAGGGGCTGCGCGTAGCCGATACCTCGATCATACCGACTATCGTTTCGGCCAATACCAATGGCCCGGCAATGATGATCGGGCTGCGCGCCGCGCAGTTCATCGCCGAGGATAACGGGCTCTGATAGACTTCCTCCCCTCCCCCTTCAGGGGAGGGGATCGAGGGGTAGGTCTTGAGGTGATGCGGGGGCTGTGAATTTACGCCCCACCCCGCTGCGACCAAGCCTTGCTGCGCAAGGCAGGTCTAGCTGCCCCTCCACTTTAGGGGAGGGGCATTGGTTTTGATTCACGCAGCTCGCTGGCCGTGCGCCATGAACATGTTGACGATGTCGCCCGAAGTGACCGGGCGCGGCTCCTCGCCAGCTGCCAGCGGCGAGGCACCGCCGCTCGACTTGGTGGAGGTATCGACGCCCGCCGAGGCGGCCTTGGCGCGCAGCGCGCCCACCGTCAGCTGTTCCTTCGGGATCTTGCTGAACAGGTCGAACTGGAAATCGCGAATCGCATTTCCGTGGGTGATCTTGTCGATCTGGGTCTGGGTCAGATGCTTGATCGAATCCCATAGGAACTCGGGCGATTTCGGCCACAGCGTGTCGGAGTGCGGATAGTCGCACTCGTAAGCGATATTGTCTTCGCCGATCCAGTCGATGTTGTGCAGGCCGAACTTGTCGTCGATGAAGCAGTTGAGGAAGTGCTGCTTAAACACCTCGCTCGGCTTGCGCTCACCCATATAGGCGTTCGAATGCGTCCATGCATGGTGCTGCTGGTGGGCAAAATCGGCGCGCTCCATGAAATAGGGAACCCAGCCGATCGAGCCTTCGGACAGCGCGATCCGCATGTCGGGATACTTGTGCAGCGCGGCAAGGTTGAGCCAGTCAGAAGCACCGATCGCGATCGACATCGGCATGGTCGTGATCCACGCTTCGATCGGCGATCCCATCGAGGCATGCGGAGCCGGATGGCCCGCGCCGATGTGCAGGCAGATCACCGTGCCGGTCTCGTTCACCGCCTTCCACAGCGGCTCCCAGTATTCGTCGTGGATCGTCGGCAGGCCGCGTGCGCCGGGATTGTCGTTCAGCGATACGACGGTGCAGCCCTTGGCGGCAAGGCGCTTCACCTCGGCGACGGTGGCGTCCATGTTCCACAGCGGCAAAAGGCCAAGCGGAATGAAGCGGCCGGGGTTGCTGCCGCACCACTGATCGACGTGCCAGTCGTTGTAAGCCTGCAGGTGCTGCAAGCCGTGCCCGGCCTGGGCGCCGAAGAACAGGCCGCCGTCAAGCCCCGGAAAGCTCGGGAAATTGAGCGAGGAGGCAATGCCGTTGACGTCCATGTCCTTGACTCGCTCGTCGGCGTTGTAGCAGCCGGCGCGCAGCTGATCGAACGAGGTAGGCTCCATGCCGTATTCCTCGGGCGGGCGTCCGACGACGGCGTTGAGACCGACCGAGGGAATCTCCTTGCCCAGGTATTCCCAGTAATTGGTGCCGTTCTCGGCGGTGCGCAGCTTGGGCGCGGATTCGAAGGCTTCGCCCTTGAGATGGGCGTCGAAAACGTCGCCCGGCTCGGTGATGTGATCGTCAACGCTGACGAGCACCAGATCGTTCATGTCCATGGATTGTCTCTCTGCCAATTGGTCTTTGCTCAATGCTTGCTCACTATTCACTCAGTTGTAGATGCCCACCTCCATCTCGCCCTCGGCGGGCTGGTATGCTTCGACCAACCCGTTGATCGTGCCATGCATGACGATGCCGCTCGCATCGTCATGCACCCGGCGTGCGACGAGAAATTCGCCGCCGACCCAGCCATGCCTGATGAACCTTCCGAAGCGCATCCGGGTTCCCGGTGCGCCGGTCGCCGCTGGCATCATCTTGATGCGTTCGAGCGCGGCCTTGACGCCCTGGCCAGTGAGCGGGCGTGCGGTGGCGATCGCGGTCAGCATCATGCGGCCCACGTCATAGGCCAGCAGCGGCCAGTAGAACGCGGGACGGCGGCCATGCTTCGCCTCGAACCGATCAAGGAAGTCACGGCCGACTTCGTTGCGCTCATCAAACTGGTCGAGCCCGACCCAGCCTGCAAGATGCTCGCGCCACATCGGCGAGTTGGCCGCGAATTCGAAGGCCGTGCAGGTGTAGCGGCGCGGCATCCAGCCAATTTCCTTCAGCCCGGCGTTGATGTGCTGGACGCCCAGCCCCATGCCGATATGCATCAGGCCATCGGGCTTGTTGGCGGCGAGCACGCGAAGCTCATCCACCTTGGTCGCGACGATCTGCGGAATCGCGACCTCTCCGGTAATCTCAATGCCGAGGGTCTTGCACGCCTCGCGTGCTGTACGCAGGTATTGCTCGCCGATCAGCGAATCCTCGTAGGCGATGCCCATGGTCCGGCAGCCGTCATACCAGGCGACGTTCGCCATGATGATGGGCTCTTCCTCCATCGAGCCGGCGGGCAGGCCGAACATGTATTCGCCAAGCATCGATTCGGTGCCCGCGACGGTGATGCAGGGAACTTCGCCTGCGTTGACATATTCGCCCAGCGGCGCGCCGTTCTCCGAAATCCAAGGCCCGAAGATGATGACACAGCCTGCTTCGACGAGGCGGTAATAGGCGTCGCGCACCGGCTTGAATGATCCGTTAGGCAGGCCGTTCGCCTGTTCGATGACGTATTCGACTTCGCGGTCGAGCATCCGCTTTGCACGCAATTCGTCCTCGGCAATGCGGAACGCGGCAAGAACGATGCCCTCCAGCATCGAATCGCTGCCGCCGGTGCCCTCGATATAGTCGATCAGGAGACCGACCTTTACCGGTTCGACCGCGCCGCTCATGTGAGTGGCCCGGCTGGCGAACGATCGCAGTGATAGGCCATGGCCTCGACTCCCGATGCAATTGCGAAACTGTTGCGTCACTGCGAACTTGAAGCAGGCGGCGAAAAGGTCAAGGACGACGAACACGCAAGCCAGCAGCTTCGGGTGATCATCACCGGGGCGATTGCGGCGGGACCAAGGGAGAGATGACGATGGGCATTGCCGAGAACAAACAGACGGTCCTCGCCTTCATCGAAGGAATGTCAAAAAATCCCGCTGTCTGGGACAGCATGGCTGACACTGCCGACTGGTGGATCCAGGGTAAGGGCATCATCTCGAAAGCCGAAATCCGCGCAATTGCAGGGGGTCTGGCGGGAATGGCGACCAGTTCGCAGATGTTCATCGATCACGTCACCGCCGAAGAAGATCGGGTCGCGGTGGAATCGCACAGCCAGTTCGCGATGGCCGATGGACGCATGTTCGAGAACACCTACCACTTTCTGTTTGTGCTCGAACAGGGCAAGATTGTTTCAGTTCGTGAACATTTCGATACCGGATATGCCAAGGACTTCTTCGGCTCGGAAGTGCAGGACGCCTTGATCGCCAGTGGGCGCAGCCAAGCGTAATTCTTATCCCGACTTGAGCGCGGCGCGAGCATATCCTGTATCGAAATGCTCGTGGACTTCGCTGACCAGTCCGTCGCGCACGAAGAACAGGAAGTGGTAGGTGTTTTCGTAGCGCCGACCATCGTGCTGGCGGCCCTTGCCGTCGCATTCGATGGCGACGCGATCCTGCTCGGCCGTAACGTTGCGGATCGTCATGTGGCTCGGTGCCTTGGTCCCGGCCACGCGCTCGACCAGCGCCTTGAACTCGGCCAGCGACAGGAAACCGTAGCCCTGGATCCACCAGCGCGCATCAGGCGCGACCAGATCGAAGCGCGGCCTGGTTTCCAGCGATTTGAGGAAGTCGAGTGCGACCGCCTTGTTGGTCTGGATGTCGCTCATTCGCTCTCAACCGGCTCCTCGAACGGAATGCCGTATGCCTCATAATAGAAGGCGAAGCGCTCACGCACTTCCTCGATTTCGATGCCGAGATCGCGAATGTCATAGCGGTGAAGCCCGAACCTGCCCTTGCGATTGGCTGCGACATAGGTCGCCATCGCCTCACGCGCGGCTGGCGAGAAACTGATGCCGTGGCGCGCATAGACCCGCGCGACCTCGCCTAGTGGATCGCGCTCAAGATCGCGGTAGAGTACGTCGGCGAAGCGTTCGTCCCGGTCCGGCTGTTCGCGCCAGGCCATCATCGCTCGGGTGCTGGCAACCGCGCCATCGATCGAGGCAAGCACGTAGTCGCGCCCGAATTCCCGAAACCCGTTCCCGAACTGGCGGCGGTGCGCATAAAGGAGCCCGATTATCGAGGCCATGCTCTTGACCGGATCGCGGTGGCACAGGACCATCCGGGCGTCGGGAAACTCGGCAAACAGGTGCCGCAGCAGGGCCATATGCGACGGATTCTTGAGCGCCCATTGGTTGCGGTCCTGCCCGAACTGGAGCGCTTGCAACACCTTGCGCTCGAAGCGATAGCCCGCGCCGGGATCGCCATTTTGTGCCATCCACCGCCCATAGGAAGGTACGTTCCAAAAGAACGGAAACGAATAGCCGGTGAAGGCATATTCGACGATCAACGTATCCTCGGCCACGCCCTCACTGGAGTAATCGTGCTTTTGGCGAACATCTTCTTCCTGCCAGCCCTCGAACGCCATGAAATGCTCGCCGCGCGCTCGCTGCGGCGCATTATCGGTGGAGGCAAGCTGGACCGGCGGCGAAAGTGTCCAGATCTGCCAGTGTCGCGGCGAAAGATTGCGCGGATCGCTCGCCAGCAGTGACTGAAGGTATGAAGTGCCAGACCGACCATGACCGGCGATGAACAAGGGCGCGCGCAGTTCCTCATCGGCGATCTGCGGGAATTGTGCGCGATCGGCAAACAGGCGGAGCCGCCCGACCAGCAGCTTGAGCACATGGCTGCGCGTGCGCGCAACGCCCTGCCCCGTCAGGTCTGCTTCGGAATTGAGCGCAGCGATGAACGCCTGGTATCCCGCGCGCCATTCTTCGTCGCCCCAATCGTGCGATCCGGCAATGCTCTGGGCCTCGGTAAACAGAGCGTCGGCATCAAAATAGTGGGGCATCACCGCTGCCTTACCCCCTTGGGCTGGCGAGCGCGCCCATCGTTTTCGCCGCAGGCTCGCCGAACATGTTGCGCTGGAATTCCCGTTCGGAGAACGCGGCGGTCTCGTCGCGCGCAACCATTACCTTTTCATAGGCGCGCTTGACCGGATCCCGTGCCGCAATTGCGGCATGCCAGCGTTTCAAGTCGGGCCATTCGTCGAGCGACTTGGCAAACCGGTCGTAGATGTTAACCCAGCCATAGGCACCCATATCGGCGATCGAATAGTCGCCGGCGATCCATTCGCGGCCTTTCAGATGCCCGTCGAGCACGCCCCAGTGCCGCTGCACTTCGCCGATATAGCGAAGCTGCCCATAAGGCCGCGTTTCCTCGGGCGCATAGCGGATGAAGTGGATCGCCTGGCCGCTCAGCGGGCTGAGGCCCGAGCTTTGCCAGAATAGCCATTGGAGCGCCTGTGCCCGCATGCGCAGATCATCAGGCAGGAAGCGACCGGTCTTTTCGGCAAGGTAGACAAGGATCGCACCCGATTCGAACATCGCCAGCGGTTCGCCGCCATCCTGCGGATCATGGTCGACCACGGCAGGCACCTTGCCGTTGGGCGAGATCGCCCGGAATTCAGGCGTGTGCTGCGCGCCTTCGCCGACCGCGACGTGATGCGCGGCCCAATCGAGCCCGCACTCCTCCAGCATCATCGCCACCTTGAAAACGGCGGGAGAACCCTCGACGTATAGGTCAATCATTGCCTGCTCTCCTGCTGCAAAGTCACCCGACCGGGCCAATTTCACCCTACCGGAAAGGTGATCGCCTTGATCTGCGTGTATTCGTTGTAGCCTTCTTCGCCCCACTCGCGGCCCAGCCCGGACCGCTTGTAGCCACCAAAGGGCGTATCGGGGTGCAGCCTGCCCGAGCCGCCGTTGATGGCGATCGAGCCGGTGCGCACCTTCAGCGCCATCTGCATTGCCTTGCCAGCGTCTGCCGAGACGATCGAGCCTCCGAGGCCGAAATCGCTCTTGTTGGCAATCGCGACCGCTTCGTCATCGCTGTCGAAGCCGATGATCGACATGATCGGCCCGAACACCTCGTTCTGGCCAAGATAACTGTCGTTGGAAACGCCGTCGAAGATCGTCGGCTCGAAGTAGAAACCGCCTGCAAGCCGCTCGTCAAGACCTTCGGGCCGCTTGCCGCCAGCGACCAGCGTCGCGCCTTCCGCCTGCGCGCGTTCGACGAACATTTCGGCCCGTTCGCGCGCCACATTTCGGATCAGCGGTCCGGTCACGACGCCCTGTTCGAACGGATCGCCCACCTTCCAGTGCTTCATCGCCTCGCCCAGCGCGGCCACAAGATCGGCGCGGATCGCATTATCGACAAGGATGCGCGTGGTGCAGGCACAGCCCTGCCCCGCCTGCGCGAAGTTGGAGAACAGGATGCCGGGCAGCGCCTTGGCAAGATCGGCGTCGCGGCGCACGATCATCGCCGACTTGCCGCCCAGTTCGAGGTGGCATTTGGTGATATGCGGCGCGGCCGAGGCCATGATCGATCCGCCCACCTTGTCCGATCCGGTGAAGCTGATCATGTCGACGCGCGGGTCGGAGCACAGCGCCTCGCCCACATCGGCTCCGCCTGTCACCATGTTGACGACGCCGGGCGGCAGATCGAGCTGCGCCACCATGTCCATCAGCAGCAGCGTTTGCAGCGGTGTGTAGGGCGCGGGCTTGAGGACCACGCTGTTACCTGCCGCGAGCGCCGGGCCGAGTTTCATCAGGCCAAGCAGGAAGCCTGCATTGTAGGGCGTGATCGCCACGACCGTGCCGATCGGATCGCGCGATGTCACCGCGCCGCCCAGCTTGATGGTGCCATCGTGCCATGGCGTCGATACCAGCGGCAGCGTCTTCATCGGATCGGCGGCAGACACCTCGACGAACTTCGCCATCTGGTCGGTGCCGAGCTGAAGCTGCCCCTCGCATTCCATGCGGGTGTAGCCCATTTCGAGCATCATCAACCGCACGATCTCGTCCTTGCGGGCCAGCACCATGTCGAGCAGCGTCTGCATCTTGCCGGAGCGGACACGGCGGTCGGCATCGGCCCACAAACCGGCCTCGAAGCTGGCGTGAGCCGCATCGAGCGCCTTGCGCGCTTCGGAAGGTGTCCCCACCGGCGCACTGCCGATGACGCTGCCGTCGATTGGCGTGATCGCGGGCTCGGTACCCTGCTCGGCCAGTACGAACTCGCCGCCGATATACAGCGAAACGTAGTCCATCCGCGCCTTGGTGCTCACTGCATCCATTATGCTTACTCCCGTCTGACTAATTATGCCGTTGCCAGCGTCCTTGCCTCTCGCTCTGGCAACCGCGCCTCAATCAAGCTATGCAGTCGGAAACAATGAAGGCTGTAAGGTTGACGATCTATCGGGACATCGACTGGGTGAGATTATAGCCTTTCCCGAAGGGCTTCATAGGGTGTTTTGCCGTTGAAGGCGCCGTGTGGCCTGTTGAAGTTGTAGAAGT
>CAMDQY010000114.1 GCA_945906005.1 Novosphingobium sp. Chol11
TGAAGGCGGAGAAGGTGGTGAAGCCGCCCAGCACGCCTACTGCCAGGAAAAGCCGCGTGGCTTCTCCCGTGCCACTGGCGTAGCGGGCGAGCCAGCCGACCAGCACGCCCATCGCGAGACTGCCCGCGACATCACAGAAAAGCGTGCTCCACGGAAACGCGCTTGCCCTGATCGGGCCGAGCAGGATGACTGCCGCGCGTCCGGCCAAGAAGCGTAGCCACGCACCGATGCCGCCGCCTGTGGCGACATAAAGCGATGCGACGAAGAAGGAGGGGGGTGTCATCGCCTCGCCAATAGAGCATCGCGCGAAGAAGTGGGAACCGGTTTTTCGCGAATGGCGATGCGACCGCAAAATTCTAGCGCATCAAGCGTGCTTTGCCGCTGTTCAAATGGTAGCGGCTGCGGTGTATGCGCAACGGTGCACGGATCGGCGCTTGTCAATTCCAACCGGTTTTGCTAGTCCGCCCGTCGTTCGCGCCGATCCTGGGGATACGGCGCTGTTTTTGCGTTGATTCTGTAAGGCCGGTTGGCTCCGATGTTCCGGACGCTTCGGCAGTGAAATATAAAGCGAGGTTTGACGGTTTTTATGCAGATTATGGTTCGCGACAATAATGTTGATCAGGCCCTTCGTGCGCTCAAGAAGAAGCTGCAGCGTGAAGGCGTCTATCGCGAAATGAAGCTGCGCCGTCACTACGAGAAGCCGTCCGAAAAGCGCGCCCGTGAAAAGGCAGCCGCCATCCGCCGCGCCCGTAAGCTGGAGCGTAAGCGGATGGAGCGCGACGGTTCGCGCTAAGCGATACGTCCCTTGATCGCCGCAAGGCGCTAGGCCATGAGGGCGCGGACAAACCCCGCGCCCTTTTGTGTTTCATGACCTCAGGAAATTCGTGATGACCGAAATTACCCGCGTTCCCCTCCAGCCGATCACCAAGGGCGCTTTGACGAAGCTATGGCTTGGTGTAGCAGCGGCGCTGCTGATCGCGGGCGGTATTGCCTGGGCGGCGATGCCATCGGGGGTGAAAGTCGCAACGGTGGTCGCGGGCCAGGGTATGTCGCCCACGAGTGAAGATGTCGTGCTGATTAACTACAAAGGCATGCTGACCAGCGGCAAGGTGTTCGACGAGGGCAAGCAGGTGCCACTGGCGGTAGACGGCGTAGTTCCGGGCTTCACCCAGGCGCTCGAACAGATGCAGCGCGGCGGCAAGTACAAGGTCACGATCCCCTCCGACCTTGGCTATGGCAGCGAAGCGAGCGGACCGATCCCGGCCAATTCCGATCTGATCTTCGAGGTCGAGTTGTTTGATTTCAAGAGCAAGGCCGAGATCGAAGAACAACAGCGCATCATGCAGCAGCTTCAGCAGATGCAGGGCGGCGCTCCTGGTGCACCGGGCCAGATGCCTCCTGGCGCGATGCCTCCTCCCGGGGTCGTGCCGCCGGCACCGCCGCAGCCCTGATCGGGCGCGGGAGTACGCGTGGTGTTCGGTTCAGATCAGCGCGCCGACCTTTCGGGCGTCCCGCAAAAAATGCAGCCCGCTCAGGCGGCGGACATGCCGCGCCACAAGGACCAGCGCTCGCCGTTCTGGAGCCTGTTTCGAGTTGCGATCTGGCTTTGTGTAGCGATGGTCGTTGGTCTCGCCGTGGCGTTCCTGCTCAACGGCAAACCGGAGCAGACCGCGCCGGACGCGACGGCATCGCAACCGGCCAACAATATTAGCAAGTCACAACCAGATGAGGCGGATGTCCAGCTTCGCGAGGCTCTAGAAAGCTACGATGACGTTATGCGCAATTCAGCCGCAGCTTCTGATCTGGCGCAGCGCCAGCACGCGGAAGCGATGAAGGCCGTGGAAAAGGCGCGCGCTCTGGCGAACAACCCGGAATCCCAAGAGGCCCGCGAGGCTTTGGACAGGGCGATGCGCGAACTGCAGGCAATGTCACAAGAAGCCGATCGCGCGAACTAACCCTTACTTGGCAAGCACACGCGCTTGAACCCATTGGGGCGCGATGCTAGCTGCGCTTTTTCCTGGGCGAGGCTAGTGCTGGCCCGGCAACAGACAAGGAACCCCATGGCGGTCGATACGCAAACCGTGGCGCGGATTGCCGCGCTGGCCCGCATCAAGCTGGGCGAAGGCGAGCTTGATGCGATGGTGCCCGAATTGAACGGCATCCTGGCCTGGGTCGAGCAGCTTGGCGAAGTCGATACCACCGGCGTCGAGCCTATGACGGCGGTGATCCCGAACACGCTGCGACTGCGCGCCGACGTTATCGACGCCGATCCGCTGACCGGCGGCGGCAAGCGCGACGCTGTGCTCGCCAATGCGCCAGCTGCCGAACATGGCTTTTTCGGCGTGCCCAAGGTGATCGAATAATGCCGGGCTCGACCACGTCCCTCACCGATCTTGGCGTCAGGTCGATCCGCGATGGCGTCGCAGCGGGCGATTTTTCCGCCGTCGAGGTGGCCGAGGCGTTCAACGCCAATGTCGCTGCGGCAAGCGTGTTGAACACCTTCATTGTTGCCACACCCGATGCCGCGCTCGATGCCGCCAGGGCCATCGATGCAAAGCGCGCGAAGGGCGAGCCGCTGGGCAAGATGGGCGGCGTTCCCATCGGTATGAAGGACCTGTTCGCCACGAAAGGCGTCCAGACCTCTGCCGCCAGCCACATGCTCGAAAACTTCCTGCCCGAGTACGAAAGCACCGTCTCGCAAAAGCTGTGGGACGCCGGTGCCGGCATGCTGGGCAAGCTCAATCTCGACCAGTTCGCGATGGGTTCGTCGAACGAGACCAGCTATTTCGGCAATGTCATCAATCCGTGGCGGCGCAACGACGGCGGGAATGCGGCGCTCGCTCCGGGCGGCTCCTCGGGCGGTTCGTCGGCTGCGATCGCGGCGCGGCTATGCCCGGCGGCGACCGGCACCGACACCGGCGGATCGATCCGCCAGCCTGCTGCTTTCACCGGCATTTCAGGCATCAAGCCGACCTATGGGCGCTGCTCGCGCTGGGGTATCGTCGCCTTTGCCTCCTCGCTCGATCAAGCAGGGCCGATGGCTCGCGACGTGACCGATTGCGCGATCATGCTCGAGGCCATGGCGGGGTTTGACCCCAAGGATTCGACCAGCCTCGACATGCCGGTGCCGCAGTGGGAAGCAAACCTCTCGCCCGACATGAAGGGCAAGCGCGTCGGCGTGCCGCGCGAATATCGCATGGACGGCATGGACGAAGACGTGGCGAAAAGCTGGGATCAGGGGATCGCCTGGCTGAAGGATGCCGGGGCCGAGATCGTCGACATATCGCTTCCGCACACCCGCTATGCCCTGCCGGCCTATTATATTGTCGCTCCCGCCGAAGCCTCGTCCAATCTCGCGCGCTATGACGGCGTGCGTTACGGCTTGCGCGATCTTCCCGAGGGCGCGGGGCTGCAAGATATGTATGCCGCCACCCGAGCCGCCGGGTTCGGCGCGGAGGTCAAACGCCGCATTCTGATCGGCACCTATGTGCTCTCGGCAGGCTTTTACGACGCCTATTACACCCAGGCGCAGAAGGTGCGCACGCTGATCGCGCGCGACTTTGCCAAGGCATTCGAAAGCTGCGACGTGATCCTCGCGCCGACCGCGCCAACCGCAGCCTTCGCGCTGGGCGAGATGACATCCGATCCTCTGTCGATGTATCTGAATGACGTGTTCGCCGTGCCCGCCTCGCTCGCCGGACTTCCGGCAATGAGCGTGCCTGCCGGGCTGAACCGCGAGGGCCTCCCGCTCGGCCTTCAGATCATCGGCAATATGTTCGACGAGCAGGGCGTGCTCGATGCGGGCCTCGCGATCGAGCGGGCGGCGGAATTTGTGGTAAGGCCGGATCGGTGGTGGTGAGCTTTAGCTGACTTCCGCTGGTGCGCTGCGTCTCGATAGATAACGCCGCACGGGAACGTCGAAATAGGTCGCTGCGCACCAGGCGACCGCGATCATGAAGAAAACATAGCCTGCGACGGCCAGACCCTGCATCTCGGGAAGCGGATTTCCGACCAGCCTTCCTAAGGCGCGGTAATAGAAATCGAGTAGCGGGACGTGTAGCGCATAGATCGGGTAGGAAATGGTGCCTGACCACAAGCCGAACCGGCGGGCCATTGCGCCACCCGTGGCACTGGCCCCGAACCAGATCAGCAAGGGGAACACGAGGAAAACGCTCGCCAGATCGAACAGCCAGCCTTGTCCTCGGCCAAAGGTTATCCAGCCGAGTAATCCTGCAGCGATTAGCCACGCGGAAACGGCGGGAGCCTTTCGTCGCAGGTGCAGCCGGTAGAGCGCCACGCCAGCGAAGAACGAGAAGGCAGTCCTCGCGCCGCCGTCCCAAATCGTTGGCCAAGACCACCCGACATCGAGGGTTTGGCGGTTAACGGCCACGGCAATCAGCCAGATCGCGGCGGCAGCTATGATCGCTGCGAGGACTGCGGGTCGCAGAAAGCGCGCCGACAAGGCAAGGCACAGGTTGATCACCAGTTCGAAGAACAGCGACCATGCAGGGCCGTTCAAGGGATAGAACAGGTTACCGTCGATGCAATGGGCAGGGGGGACCGGCAGGAACGCGGCCTGCCAGCCAAGCGTCAATGCCAACAGGCCCAGATCAGGCGCCTCGCCCGCGCGAACCTGTAACAACCACCACAGCGCCGCTCCGATCAGCGTTCCGGCAATGTAGAGTGAATAGAGCCTGATCAGCCGCAACTTCATGAACGTGGTCAGGGGCATGCCAGTGCGCAGCCGGTCGAGATAGGCATGGGCGAGCACGAAGCCGCTGAGCGCGAAAAACAGGTCCACGCCAAGCCAGGCCTTGCTCCAAGGGTTGGCCTCGGCGCTTGTCCAGTAAGCATGGAAAACAACCAGAAGCACGGCGGCGAGGCCACGCAGCATGTCGAGCGCTTCGAAACGGGCGGTGGCCGACAGCGGCGGACTGGGCATGGCATCGGGTCTATCAGGTGGCCGAGCCGGCGCAAGCACGCTTGGCATGGCGCTCGCGCGGCATTAGTAGCCTGATCATGACAAACACATCATATCGCATCCAGGGCGCAACCGGTGAATGGGAGGTCGTGATCGGCCTCGAGGTTCACGCGCAGGTCACCAGCCAGTCCAAGCTGTTTTCCGGCGCGGCCACCGAGTTCGGCGCGGAGCCGAACGCGCAGGTGTCGCTGGTCGACGCCGCGATGCCGGGAATGCTGCCGGTGCTGAACCGCGAATGCATCCGACAGGCAGTGCGCACAGGCATGGCTATAGACGCGCCAATCAACCGCTGGAGCCGGTTCGACCGCAAGAACTATTTCTACGCTGATCTGCCGCAGGGTTACCAGATCAGCCAGCTTTACCATCCGCTGGTGGGCGAGGGGCGGATCGAGATTGCGCCGGACGACAAGAACCCGGACCAGATCAAGACCATCGGCATCGAGCGCATCCATGTCGAGCAGGACGCGGGCAAGCTGATGCACGATCAGCACCCGACGATGTCCTATGTCGATCTGAACCGTTCGGGCGTCGCGCTGATGGAAATCGTCAGTCGTCCTGACATGCGTTCGCCTGCCGAAGCAGGGGCTTACCTGAGGAAGCTGCGCGCGATCCTGCGCTATGTCGGCTCGTGCGACGGCAATATGGAAGAAGGCTCGATGCGCGCCGACGTCAACGTTTCCGTGCGCCGGGTGGGTGATGAGTTGGGGACGCGGACCGAGACCAAGAACGTCAACTCGGTGCGCTTCGTGATGTCCGTAATCGAGAGCGAGGCGCGGCGTCAGGTCGATCTGATCGAGGACGGCGGCAAGGTGGTGCAGGAAACCCGGCTCTATGATCCCGACCGTAACGAAACCCGCTCGATGCGCTCAAAGGAAGACGCGCACGATTATCGCTATTTCCCCGATCCCGACCTGCTGCCGCTCGTGCTTGACGACGAGTTCCTCTCCGAATGCCGCGACAGCCTGCCCGAACTGCCCGATGCCAAGCGGCACCGTTATGAGAACGAACTGGGTCTTTCGGCTTACAACGCGCAGGTGCTCACCGCCGAGGTCGAGACCGCGCGCTGGTTCGAGCGGCTGTTGGGCGAAACCGCGACGGCCTCGGGCAAGCAGCCCGCCGAGGTTGCCAAACAGGCGGCCAACTGGCTGATTTCCGAACTGTTCGGCGCGCTCAACAAGGCGGGTAAGGAACTTGCGGAATCGTCCGTAACCCCCGAGAAAGGCGCGGAATTACTGGCGTTGATCGGTGCGGGGACGATCTCGGGCTCGATTGCCAAGCAGGTGCTAGAACTGATGATCGAGACCGGCGACGGCGCGACCGCTATCGTCGAGCGCGAGGGCCTTAAGCAGGAAAGCGATACCGGCGCTATCGAGGCCAGTATCGACGCGGTGCTCGACGCCAATGCCGACAAGGTCGAGCAGTACAAGGCCGGCAAGGAAGCGCTGTTCGGCTTCTTCGTCGGCCAGACGATGAAGGCGATGCAGGGCAAGGCCAATCCGCAGTTGGTCAACGCACTGCTGAAGGCAAAGCTAGGGTGATGCTGCCAAAGAAATGATTGCCTAGGATCAATGCGCGATCCCGGTGATTGATGCGACGTATCAAAAATCGCATTCCCTGCATCTTGTGTTGCACAATGGCAACACCATATGCGGGCGACAGGAGGCGCATCACTCATGAATCTCGAAAAGTTCACCGACCGGGCCAAGGGTTTCCTTCAGGCCGCACAGACCGTCGCGATCCGCATGAACCATCAGCGGATCACTCCCGCTCACGTGCTCAAGGCGCTGCTCGAAGACAGCGAAGGCATGGCTTCGGGCCTGATCCAGCGCGCGCGCGGCAATTCGCAATTCGCCGCGCAGGAAGTCGATGCGGCGCTGGGCAAGGTTTCCGCTGTTTCAGGCGGAGGCGCACAGCAGACCCCCGGCCTCGACAACGATGCCGTGCGCATGCTCGACCAGGCCGAGCAGATCGCGGCCAAGTCGGGCGATGCCTATGTCACGGTCGAGCGGCTGCTGCTGGCGCTGGCGCTGGCGTCGACTACCGATGCCGGCAAGGCCTTGAAGGCCGCAAACCTCGATCCCGCTACGCTCGAAGCGGCGATCACCGACCTGCGCGGCGGCCGCAAGGCCGACAGCGCCGGGGCCGAAAACGCCTACGACGCCATGCAGAAATATGCACGCGACCTCACCCAAGCGGCGCGCGAGGGCAAGCTCGATCCGGTGATCGGCCGCGACGAGGAAATTCGCCGCACCATCCAGATCCTCGCCCGTCGCACCAAGAACAACCCGGTGCTGATCGGCGAGCCGGGCACCGGCAAGACCGCGATCGCCGAGGGCCTGGCGCTGCGCATCGCCCACGGCGACGTGCCTGACAGCCTCAAGGACCGGCGGCTGATGTCGCTCGACCTGGGCGCGCTGATCGCGGGCGCGAAGTATCGCGGCGAGTTCGAGGAGCGGCTCAAGTCGGTGCTCGACGAGGTCAAGGGCGCCGAGGGCGAGATCATCCTGTTCATCGACGAGATGCACACGCTGATCGGCGCGGGCGCGTCCGAAGGCTCGATGGACGCGGGAAACCTGCTGAAGCCGGCTCTGGCGCGCGGCGAACTGCACTGCATCGGCGCGACCACGCTCGACGAATACCAGAAGTATGTCGAAAAAGACGCCGCGCTCCAGCGGCGCTTCCAGCCCATCTATGTCGATGAGCCGACGGTCGAGGACTCGATCTCGATCCTGCGCGGGCTCAAGGAAAAGTACGAGCTGCATCACGGTGTGCGCATTACCGATAGCGCGATTGTCGCCGCCGCGATGCTGTCGAACCGCTACATCACCAACCGCTTTCTGCCCGACAAGGCCATCGACCTGATGGACGAGGCAGCCAGCCGCATCCGCATGGAAGTGGAGAGCAAGCCCGAGGCGATCGAAAATCTCGACCGGCGGATCATCCAGCTCAAGATCGAGGAATCGGCGCTTGGCCGTGAGAGCGACCAGGCATCGAAGGACCGGCTCGAGGCGCTGCGCGAGGAGCTCGCCAATCTCGAACAGCAGTCGCGCGAGCTGACCACTCGCTGGCAGAACGAGCGCGACAAGATCGCCGCGGAAGGCCGGATCAAGGAACAGCTTGACGCTGCCCGCTCCGAACTGGACCAGGCGCAGCGCCAGGGCGACCTCGCGCGCGCGGGCGAGTTGTCCTACGGCGAGATTCCGAGGCTCGAAAAGGAACTGGCCGATGCCCAGGGCGTCAGCGAGAACGCGCTGCTGCGCGAGGAAGTGACCGAGGACGACATCGCCGCCATCGTCAGCAAGTGGACCGGGGTTCCGGTCGACAAGATGCTGGAGGGCGAGCGCGAGAAGCTGCTCAAGATGGAGCAGGCGATCGGCGAGCGCGTGATCGGCCAGGCGCAGGCGGTCGAGGCTGTCTCGAAGGCAGTGCGCCGTGCGCGCGCTGGCTTGCAGGATCCAAACCGGCCGCTTGGCTCGTTCCTGTTTCTTGGCCCCACCGGCGTCGGCAAGACCGA
>CAMDQY010000115.1 GCA_945906005.1 Novosphingobium sp. Chol11
TCGATGAAGTGTGTGCCTTTGAGCGCGCTGTCGTTGAACAGCACGCCGTTGTTGGCAAGAATGCCGACCTGGTAGCCCCAGATTCGGGCGAATCCACAAACTAGCGTCGTGCCGTAAGTTGGCTGGTATTCGTGAAAGCGGCTGCCGTCTGCGATCCGCGCGATAATCTCCCGCATGTCGAACTGAACGCGAGTATCTGTCGGCAGGATGCCGTAGATCTCGTCCGGATCGTAATGCGGAACTTCCGGCTCTGAGTGGTCGATCCGGGTCTTTTCCTTGCGAGACCAGCTTGCTACGATATCGCGGGCGATTGCGATGGCGTGCATCTCGTTGTCGGCAGGATAGTCGGCGGTACCCGACACGGTGGTATGCATGTTCGCGCCGCCAAGCTCCTCCACGGTCACTTCCTCGCCGGTTGCTGCCTTGACCAGCGGAGGGCCGCCCAGGAACACCGCGCCGGTACCCCTGACGATGACGCTGTAGTCCGAGAGTGCCGGCACGTAGGCCCCGCCAGCAGTGCAATGGCCGAGCACGACCGCCACCTGCGGCACGCCGATTTTCGAGAGGATCGACTGATTGCGGAAGATCCGTCCGGCATGATACCTGTCCGGGAAGAAGTCTGCCTGAAGCGGCAGGAATCCGCCCGCACTGTCGCACAGGTGGACCATCGGCAGGTGGTTTTCGATCGCGATGTCGGTGGCGCGGACGATCTTTTTGACTGAATGCGGATACCAGGCGCCGCCCTTGATCGATGCATCGTCGGCGTGGATCACGACTTCGCGTCCGGAAACGATGCCGATGCCAGTTACCTGCCCTGCAGAAGGTACCTCACCGTCATAGCGGCTATTGCCCGCAAGGCTCGAAAATTCGAGAAATGGTGTGCCGGGATCGAGCAAGAGCTCGATCCGTTCGCGAGCGAGCATTTTGCCCTGCCGTGCCAATCGCTCGAGATCGCGCTGGGATCGCTCGTGCCGCGCCGCGTCCTGCCGCGCGTGAAATGTCGCCGCCAGACCACGGTGGTGCGCAGCGTTGGCGAGGAACTCAGTCGATCCGGCATCGATGCGGCTAACGATCTGCTGCATATTCAGGCCTCGTCTGCGAGTGTAACCAGCGCCGCATCGCGCTCAAAGCTGCCACCGACGACGACATGAACGATCGCCACCGTTCCGTCGCGTGTTGCCCGAACCGTCGTTTCCATTTTCATACTTTCGATCACCACGAGCGGATCCCCTTGCTCTACCTTATCGCCGACGCTCACCGCGACGGAAAGGACAGCACCCGGCATCGGGGCGCGCGCAACGGCATCCGCGCTCGCTCCTGTGTCATCTGCCAGCGAACTAACGGGCTCGATGAATTGCACCGTGAAAGTGCGTCCACCGGCATGGATGTGGACGGTGTTGCCATTAGTCGCGATCACCGCGCCGTCGGAGGGTGGAGGCAAGGCATGCCACGTGTCTCCCAGCAGTAGGAGGTCATTATCCAGTCCACGCGCCAGCCAGATTTCGTGGACCTCGTCGCCGAGCTTTAGGCGATGGCGCATGTCAGTTCCTCCATCCACCCATCCGCACATGCATAGTGGCAATGGCGTCTGCTGCGTCGGTCACGGGACGCATCGCGCGAGCGGCTATGCCGAGGATCTGGATGAGTTCTTGCGGCGCGAGAGGCGGATCGGCAAGCAGCTCGGGTTTTTCGGCGATAAGGCCAGTATGCAGATTCCCGTTAGCTACGTCCGTGTCTGCCATAAGCCGATCGAGGAAGGCGATGTTGGTCTGGCAGCCGAGGACCACGAAGCGTGAAAGTGCTGCGCGGGCGCGGTCGATTGCTTCGTGGCGCGTGCCTGCGTGCACGACGAGTTTCGCGAGCATCGGGTCGAATGCCGCGGTTACATTGCTGCCATCGCGGATGCCTGCATCTACGCGCACGCCTTCGGGCGGACAGAACGCAAGCACCCGGCCGGTTGTCGGGGTGAAATCACGCGCTGCGTCCTCGGCATAGATGCGTAATTCGATTGCATGTCCGGTGAGAGAAATGTCCGCTTGCGAAAGACCCAGCGGATCGCCGGTCGCGATCCGGATTTGGGCCGCGACGAGATCGATGCCGGTCGCTTCCTCGGTAACCGGATGCTCGACCTGTAGTCGGGTGTTCATTTCGAGGAAGTAGAATTGGCCTTCGCCATAGATGAATTCGACTGTTCCCGCGTTGCTGTATTCCGCCGCGCGCGCGATGCCCGCCGCCGTCTCGCAGATCCTTTCACGCTCATCCTGGCTGAGGGCTGGCGAAGGACACTCCTCGACGATCTTCTGGAAGCGTCGCTGGAGCGAGCATTCCCGTTCGAACAGGTGGATGACATTGCCATGTGCATCGCCCAGCACCTGCACCTCGATGTGGCGGGGCCGCTCGATATAGCGTTCGGCATAAAGCCTCCCGTCCCCGAAATAGCGCTCCGCCTCGGACCTAGCGCGGGCTATGGCTTCGTCGAGGAGCGCCAGATCGCGCACAATGTGCATGCCCTTACCGCCGCCGCCCGCCGACGGCTTGATAAGCAGCGGTGCGCCGACCGTGCGGGCGCGCTCGGCGAAGGTTGCCGGATCATCATCCTCGATTGCCGAAGGCGCGACCGGAAAACCCCGATCCGCGACGAACGCTCGCGCCCTGATCTTGTCGCCCATGAGTTCGATCGTAGCAGGCGAGGGGCCAATGAATGTCATCCCCGCATCGGCAACCTGCCTTGCGAATGCGGCATTTTCGGAGAGAAAGCCGTAACCGGGATGAATGGAGTTGACATCCGCCGCTCGTGCCTTCCGGATGATCTGCTCGCCGTCCAGATAAGAGCCAACAGGCGTTCCCTCGATCGGGATAACAATGTCGGCCAATCTCGCTGCTGGGCTGTCCGCGTCGAGCTCATGGCAGACAATCGCGCCGCGTATGCCCATTGACTTCACTGTGCGAAGGATACGGACTGCAATCTCGCCTCGGTTGGCGACGAGAATCGTTCCAAACGGCTTGCTCATCCTTGGGCATTACTTTTGATGCCGTGAAGAAGGAGGTTGGTGATGCTTGCGGCAACCTCTTCGACGTCTACCGGTTGACCTGAAAGAATGCGACGCCAAGCAAGGTGTTCAATACCCCCGAAAACCATGTCGCGCACAAGCCTTCCGTCGACCGACGGGTCCACGAAACCCTGTTCCATCCCTTCGACTAGAATGTCTGTGAGGATCGAAGCGTATCGCCTGTTGAGTTCATGCGTGTGTGAGCCCTGATACCCTTCGAGGCTTCGAACTTCAGTTATGAACAGTCGAACCAGTCCGGTATCCTCGACGAGCAGGCGAACATGCTCGCGGATCAAGGTCTCGAGCCTCGCCGCAAAACCTATTGCCCGACCAACGCACTCTTCGTTATGGGCTATTATTCGGGCATAGAATTCGTCAAGTACCGCCTGGAGCAGGTCCCGCTTGGAAGCGAAATAGCGGTAGGCCAGGCCGTCCGAAACGCCAGCCTGCCGGGCGATGTCAATCATCGTGGTCTTCTCGTAGCCACGCTCGGTGAAGACCGCCCGGGCAGCGGCAACGATATCGTTCTTCCGATGGGCTAAACGTTCAGCGCCGATCCGCGGCATATCCGGTTCCTTTTTTGACGGTTGACTTTTTGATGAATGAAATTCATTTTGTCAACATAGACTCGAAGCAGGATGCCTGAATGACAAATATCGCGTCGAGCCCAGAGTGCTCCGCATCGGGCTTCGCGCTGAGCACCGAGCAACAAGAGATTCTGGACACAGCCAGTGCTTTCGCGCGCGAACATTTCTGGTCGTTGCAGGCGCGCATGGACAACGAGGAATGGTGGCCGGACCAGGCGATGCCCCAGCTTGGCGCAATGGGCTTTCTCGGTGTCACGGTCGAAGCGGAATTGGGCGGTGCGGGTTCGGACTTCTTCACTTCGGCGTTGATCACCCAGGCGATTGCGCGATGGAACCATTCGCTCGCGCTCAGCTACATCGCACACGAGAACCTGTGTCTTGCCAATATCGCCCGTAACGCATCTGACGGGCTCAAGGCGCGCTATTTACCTGGCCTGTGCGACGGCAGCCTGGTCGGCGCCTTGGGCCTCACCGAACCGGGGGCGGGGTCCGATGCGCTCGGTTCGATGGCGACAACCGCGCGGCGCGTCGGCAATCGCTATCTCCTCAACGGCCAAAAAATGTACATTACAAATGGCCCGATTGCCGATGTGGTTCTCATCTATGCCAAAACCGACAAGGCTGCCGGCACAAAGGGCATTTCGGCCTTCGTCGTCGAGAAGGGTTTCAAGGGCTTCGTCGTCGCGCAGAAGCTCGACAAGATGGGCTTTCGCGGTTCGACAACCGCTGAACTAATGTTCGACGATTGCGAGGTCCCGGCCGAGAACCTTGTCGGGGTGGAAAACGGGGGGGTCGGTGTCGTCATGAGCGGGCTCGATTTTGAGCGTGTGATCGTGGCGATGATCAACCTGGGTATGGCTGAGCGCGCGCTCGACCTTGCGGTTGATTATGCCCGCGAGCGCCAGCAGTTCGGCAGGCCGATTGGCGACTTTCAGCTCATTCAGGGCAAGCTGGCCGACATGTATGTCGGGCTCGAGACGATGCGTGCGCTGTGTTACCGGGCCTGTGCTGAAGCCAACGCGGCAGTCGAGGGCGGTCGCGGCAACTTTCATAAGTTGAGCGCTGCCGCGATTCTTCATTCGGCGGAAACTTGTTCGCGGATTGTCGCCGATGCGCTCCAGATATTCGGTGGATCGGGCTACATGCGCGAGACCGAGATCAACCGACTATACCGCGCGGCGAAGCTGCTGGAGATTGGCGCGGGGACGAGCGAAATCCGCCGCACGATCATCGCCGGCGAGCTGCTGCGATGAGCAGCTGGCGGAAGAGAGACGTGCTTTCATGAGCAAGGTCATCATCAGTTGTGCCATCACTGGCTCTATCCACACGCCGTCAATGTCGCCGCATCTGCCTGTGACGCCCGGCGAGATTGCGCAAAGCGCGCTTGAAGCGGCGAAAGCCGGAGCGGCGATTGTTCACCTCCACGCCCGCGACCCGCTGGATGGCAAGCCCGTCCACACGCCAGGTGACTTCGCGCCTTTCCTCAAGGTCATCAAGCAAAGCAGCAACGTCGTCGTCAACATCACAACCGGCGCCTCCCCCTACATGCCCGTCGAATACCGAGTGAAACCGGCGCAAGTCTGGAAGCCGGAGGTCGCCAGCCTTAACATGGGTTCGATGAATTTCGGGCTGTTTCCGATGCTCAAGCGCTTCACTAAGTTCGAACACGAATGGGAGCGCGAGATGCTCGAAGCCTCGCGCGACCTCGTGTTCCGCAACAGCTTCAAGGACATTCGCTATGCGCTGGAAACGCTGAATGCCACGCAGGCTCGCTACGAGTTCGAATGTTACGACACCAGCCACCTCTACAACTTGCACTATTTCTGGCAGGAAGGCCTGGTCGAGGCCCCGCTGTTCATCCAGACCTGCTTTGGGCTGCTCGGCGGCATCGGCGCGCATCCCGAAGATGTGATGCACATGAAACGTACGGCCGACCGGCTCTTCGGCGACAGCTACAAGTGGTCGGTGCTGGCAGCGGGAGCAAACCAGATGCGCGTCGCCGCGATGGCGGCGTCGATGGGCGGGCATGTCCGCGTAGGCCTGGAGGATTCGCTATGGCTCGGTCGCGGCCAGCTTGCCGAAAGCAACGCGGCGCAGGTGCGCAAGGTGCGTCAGATCATTGAAGGGCTCGGGCTTGAAGTCGCGACGCCTGATGATGCCAGGCAGATCTTGTCGTTGAAAGGCGGGGATCGTGTTGGTTTCTGAAGCGCTCGCCCCGTCCTTGCCAAAGAATAGGGAATGACGATTTTGTCGTCCTCCTCCTTCGTACCCGTCCGGGCGGAAGAGATTTCGCGCGACTGGCTCCAGCAGGCGCTCGCACCGGCCTTTCCCGGAGCCGTTCTGGAAAGCGTCTCGATTGCCAAGGCGCACAGCGGCACAACCGGTCGCGCGCGGATGAACCTCGAATGGCGCGACACCAACGGAATTGCGGACCTGCCGCAAAGCCTGTTCGCCAAGTTCCCGCCGGTCGATGACGACCAGAAGCAACTGGTGGTCGACTGGGGGATGGGAGCGCGAGAGGCCCGGTTCTACAAATTCCTTGCTGGCGAAGTGCCGGTGCTCGCTCCCCGTGCTTTCTATAGCGATATGAGCGAGGACGGGCGACATTACATCATGCTGATGGGTGATCTGCGCGCGGTCGGCGCGCGCCCAGCCGCGGTGCTGCGCGATTCGACCGAGCTTATGGCATGTGAACTGATGGACGCTTTTGGCCTATTGCATGGTGCCTATTGGGATAGCCCGCGCTTCGCGACCGATCTTGCCTGGCTCGAGCCCTATCCGCTTGGTCGCCAGCCGGAAACCCTGGGGCTGCTGCAATCGGCGTATGACAGTTTCAGGGGCGACATGCCGCCGCTGTTCGCGGATACCTGCCGCCTGGTGCTCGACCGGCAGCAGGAAGTTGCCGACGTATTCGAGCTAGGCACGCCTACCCTGGTTCACGGCGATTCGCACATCGGTAATCTTTTCCTCGATGCACAAGATCATGTCGGCTTCTTCGACTGGGCGCTGTGCGCGAAGATGCCGGGCATGTGGGACGTTGCATACGTGCTGAGCAATTCGTTTCCCACAGAGTTCCGGCGAGAGCATGAACGCACGTTGCTCGAACGTTATCGCCGTGCGCTTTCCGAGGCAGGCGGGCCGCAGCGCAGTCTTGACGAAATCTGGGACGAATACCGGCTTTATGTCGTTTATTCGTGGATTTCGACCACGATCACGGCCGGCGCGGGAAGCCGAATGCAGAGCCTTGAGGTTGGCCTGCGCGGCGCGCGCTGGACCACTCAAGCCATGGAGGATATCGGCTCGTTAGAACTCCTCACGGCGCGGCTCGGAATTGGCTGAGGTGGGAGCGTGATGGACACAGCGCAGAACTTCGGCCGAACCGACGAGGAACTGGCGGCGCTGCCGCTGGGCCTTGCCGAGGGTTCGCTGGCGGGCAGGGTGGCGATCATTTCCGGCGCAGGCACGGGGATTGGCCGCGCCACAGCGCACTGGTTCGCACGGCTTGGCGCGAGACTGGTGCTGTGCGGGCGCGATCCGGCAAAGCTCGACAGCGCGGCGGTTGCGCTTACACGCTACGGCACCGAGGTAATGTGCCATCCGCTGACGATCCGCGATCCCGATGTGGTAGCGGCTCTGCACGAAGCGGCGTGGGAGCGGTTTGGCGCGGTCGACGTGCTGGTCAACAATGCCGGCGGCCAGTTTCCGCAGGCGGCAATCGATTTCAGCCCCAAGGGCTGGGCGGCGGTGATCGACACCAACTTGAGCGGCACCTGGTACATGATGCAGGCGGCAGCGCGCAAATGGCGCGATGCAGGCCGGGGCGGAGTGATTGTAAATGTCGCTGCGGTGGTGGGACGCGGCATGCCGGGCATCGCCCATACCTGCGCCGCGCGGGCAGGCGTGATCGGTCTGGCGAGGACATTGGCGATCGAATGGGCGCCGCTCGGCATCCGCATCAACTGCGTCGCGCCGGGTGTGATCTCCACTGAGGGCATGAATGTCTATCCCGAGGAGGCGCGGGACGCCTTTGCCGGGTCCAACCTGATGAAGCGCTTCGGCGAAGTCGAGGACGTGGCCAACGCCATCGCTTTTCTCGCCGCCGACACCGGGCAATTCATGACCGGCGAGGTGCTGACCATCGATGGCGGCAATCAGTTGTGGGGAGATCAGTGGGCAATACCCAGGCCCGATTGGTTCAACGACGAATGAACGCGGCGACACCGCGCGGCAATGAAGGGATTGAGGACAATGGCTGTAAAGCGCGACGATGATTTTTTCTGGGAGGGCGTCGATGAGGGCAAGCTGCTTGTTCAATCCTGCTCGGACTGCGGCAAGCTGCGCCATCCCCCCCGCCCGATGTGCCCGCACTGCCAGTCGGTTGCCTCGGAATCGGTGCAGCTGTCAGGCAAAGGCACGGTCTATTCCTGGCTGATCAGCAAGCACCCTACGCAGCCCGATGCCGAGCCGCGCACCGTGGTGCTGCTCGATACCGACGAGGGGACGCGGCTGGTCGGCAACATGCTTGCGGGTGAGACAGTCACGGTTGGCGATTGCGTGCAATTCGCGGTCGGAGAATTCCACGGCATGCGCCTGCCCATGTTCACGACGAAGGTGGCTTGAATGAACCTCAACGGCAACACCGCCATCGCCGGGATCGGCCAGACCGAATTCTCCAAGGAATCGGGACGCAGCGAATTGCAGCTCGCTGCCGAGGCCTCGCTCGCGGCGATCCGCGACGCGGGCCTGACGCCTGCCGATATCGACGGAACGATGACCTTCTTCGAGGACACCAACGACGAATTGTATCTGGCGAACACGCTGGGCATCCAGAACATCCGCTGGATGGCACG
>CAMDQY010000116.1 GCA_945906005.1 Novosphingobium sp. Chol11
ACCTTGCCGATTTCCTGCTCGAACAGGTGCACTATCGCCGCGCCAATCGCGGCGACGACCTGATCAGCCGGATCGTCCATTCGGACCTCGCGGCGACAACACCCGATTCGCAGATGGTCGTGAACCTGCGGCAACTGCTGTTCGCGGGCAATGAGACCACGAGCAACTGGCTCGGCCACCTCGTCCACATTCTCGGCACCCGGCCAGACGTGCGCGACGAACTCAATGCAGACCGCTCGCTGATACCGCAGGCGCTCGAAGAAATGCTGCGCTGGCTTGGTATCGTCCACGCGGTTCCGCGCATGGTCGGTAACGGCGGAATGGACGTGGCGGGAGTCCATATACCGGAGGGCGCGCACATCATGGCGCTCATCGGTGCAGCAGGCCGCGATCCCGCGCGGTACGACGATCCCGAAGTGTTCGACATCCACCGCGAGCAAAAGCCGCATCTCGGTTTCGGGTTTGCCATGCACACCTGCCTCGGCGCGATCCTTGCCCGCATGGAGACGGCCCAAGCCGCGAACGCCCTGCTCGACCGGATGCCGAAGTTCCGCTTCGTCGAGCCGGTAACCTACGAATCCTACATGCTGCGCGGGCCGCGACGGCTCGTGGTCGAGCGGCTCGGCTGAAACTGTGAGCACTTTTGCCTTCCGGCTCGATGCAGGGGTTCCGCCGGTCAATATCGAGGAATGGCGACAGGCGGCGCGGCGCAAACTGCCCGGCCTTGCCTGGGGCTATATCGACGGTGGCGCAGACGATCTCGTCACCAAGCAGGCCTGCGAGGACGGATTTCGCCGCTGGCGGCTGCGTCAGCGCGCGCTGACCGGCACGATCGCGCCCGACCTATCGGCCATGATCGGCAAGACCGAGATATCGCTTCCGGTCGCCCTATGCCCGGTCGGCGCGACTGGCTTGGTCCACTGGACTGGCGAGCCTGCGGTTGCCCGCGCCGCCGAGGCTTGCGGAACGCGACTGATGCTGAGCACGGCGGCCAGCTACCGCGCCGAGGAAGTCGCCGACGCGACCCACGAAAACCACTTCTTCCAGCTCTATCCGGTCGGTCGGCGCGAGCGCATCGCAGCCCTGCTCGACCGGGTCAAGGCGGCGGGTTATTCGGCGCTGTTCGTCACCATCGACGTGCAGACCGTGGGCAACCGCGAGGACGAGAAGCGCTGGCAGTTCACCCTGCCCTGGACAGTCACGCCGGCGCGCGCACTGCATATGGCGCGGCACTGGCGCTGGGTGCGTGACGCGCTGAAACACAAGCGGCTTGCCTCTGCGCACCATGGCGATGAAGCGCGGCTGCGCGCACAGGTGAAAGGCACCGCAGCCCCCACCGGCAAGCTCACCGGCGCGCTCGCCGAGGCCGAAATGTCGCAAAAGCACATGGCGAAAATCCTCATCCAGTCCGACATGACCTGGGAGGATCTCGTCTGGATCCGCGACCATTGGCAGGGGCCGCTCTATGTGAAGGGCATTCTCGATGCCGACGACGCCGCCCGTGCAGTGGATGAAATCGGCTGCGAGGGTGTGGTCGTATCCAACCATGGCGGCCGCCAGCTCGACCGCTCGCCAGCCTCGATCGAAGCCTTGCCGGCAATCGCGGAACGCATTGGCAGCCGGGGCGAAGTGTTCCTCGATGGCGGGGTGCGGCGCGGCAGCGATGTCATAACGGCACTGGCATTGGGCGCCAAAGCAGTGTTTATTGGCAGGCCATATCTATACGGTCTGGCCGCTGCCGGCGAACAGGGTGTGCGCGAGGTTATCGAATTGTTCCGGGCCGAAATCGCGCGCGACCTAATCCTGATGGGTTGTCCCACGTCAAAGGCGCTGGACCGTGACTGGCTTATCCCCGCACCATGACGGGAGTTGGGAAGGATACAACATGAAGCGCGACTACACCTATTTCACCGCCGGCATCCGCCAGGCCGAGCCGACGAGCAGCAGCTTGCTCAGCACATCGAAGTATCTCAATCATCCCGGCCTGCGCGATTGGCTGACGACGCATTTCCTGCGCCGAAACGGGCCGGACATTCCCATTCCTTCCGATCCGGTGATGGGCCTCAATCAGGCGATGGACGACCTGCGCGACGAAAAGGAACTGACCCGCCTGATCGACATCGAGAAGGAAAAGAATCCGAAGGTCCGCAAGTGGCTCGACGAGGAGCGGCACTACATGGGCCTCACCAAGGAGGATTTCTCGAAGTTCGACCCGAACACCTTCGGCGGCATCTATTACCGCCATATCGCCGACAACGGATACGAGCTGAACCTTGGCTGGGGCTACGAGGTGCCCAAGGACGACCTCACCTATATCCGCATCCGTTCGGGTCAGGTCCACGATTTCGAGCATCTGATGACCGGCGGCCAGTTCAATTCAATTGGCGAACTGATGCCCTACTATTTTCGCCTGTCGAACCCGTTCTCGCACTTCTCGCCCGAACTGGCGGCAGGCATCTCGCAGATGTTCATCTTCGGCGGTACGCGGCTGGTGATGCGCGCCTTCCTGCACTACCCGCAGGTCTGGCCAACCGTGCTTAGCTGCATCACGCAGGCGATCCATGTCGGCAAGACGTCCGAATCCACCCATATGATGAATTACGAGGCGGCGCTGCACCTGCCGATTCCCGAGGCGCGGGAATTGCTCGGCTTCCGCAACGTTGTCGACATGGACACCCGCGAAATGGACCTGATCTATACCGAGCAGGTGATCCCCGGTGAGAGTCCGATGCAGGAAGCGGCAGAGTAACGCTGCGATGGAACGAGACTATTCCTATTTCACCAGCGGCATTCGGCAGGCCGAGCCAACGAGCAGCGCGCTGCTCTCGACTTCGAAATATCTCAATCACCCTGGCCTGCGCGACTGGCTGGCGACGCATTTCCTGCGCCGCAACGGCCCCGACATTCCGATACCTTCCGACCCCGTTTCCGGCATCACCCAAGCGCTCGACGACCTACGCGACGTGGCGCGCTACCAGCGACTGATCGACGCCGAAAAGGAGCGCAATCCGAGCTTTCGCGAATGGGTCGGCGAAAAATGGCTCAGCACGATGCAGGTCGAAGATTTCGCCAAGTTTCCGCCCGGCAGCTTCGGCGGCATCTTCCATCGCTATCTTGTCGATAATGGCTACGCGCTCAACCTTGGCTGGAAGGAGGCCAATCCGAAAAGCGATGTGGAGTTCATCCGCATGCGCTCGGGCCAGATCCACGATTACGAGCACCTGATGACCGGCGGCGGCTTCAACTCGCTGGGCGAACTGCTGCCGTTGTTCTGCCGCTTGTCCAACCCGTTCCGGCACTATTCGCCCGAACTGGCCCAGGCCATGAGCGAACTCTACATCTTCGTCGGGCCGCGCATGGTGATGCGCAGCTTCCTGCATTATCCGCAGACCTGGCCGACGGTGCTCGAACTTATCCAGCGCGGCGTGGCCGTGGGTGAGGCTTCCGCCTCGGTATACGAGATGCGCTACGAGGATGCGCTGCATCTGCCGATACCCGAGGCGCGCGACATGCTGGGCTTCGTGGGCGCCGAAGACTTCGACAGCGTGGCGATGGACCTGATATTCACCGAGCAGGTTGCGGCCTGACCTCGCGGCTCACTGGTCCGGATCAACTTTTCTGAAGCGGATCGTGATCCCGTGGCGCGCCAGCTCGAAGTCCTGGCCCCTGCGCTTCAGCAATTCACCTGAGAACCCTGCGAAACCGAGATCGTTCGGCTTGAACGCGATTTTCATCGCGGCTCCACCCTCTGGGACGAGTATTTCCGGGCCAAGCAGGTCGATCACCGCCAGCACCGGCCGCACCGAGACGACCGGATTACCCCCCATCTCGAGCTCGAGACTGCCCGACGAGAATCTTTCCAACGACGCCAGGCCGTCCTTGCGATGGACCGCTATCGCGAAATACTGCGGATCGAACCCGCTTGGCAGGTCGAGTTTGACTGAAAGACTGCCGGTCCCGCTGCCTTCGTTCGAAACCTCGAAGGCGGGAGCAACAAACGCATCGCTCTGGAGGACGATGGTATCTGCCTGTTTGGTCCAGGTACCTGCCGACCACTCATCGAGCGCGCCATAGCTTAGCTGATAGCGGTAACGTCCGTCGCCGCCGAGTTCGAGCATGGCCGCGACCTCAGTCTGATTCCCGGTGTAGAGGCCCGCGACAGCTTCGGTATCCTCTTGCGCGCAAGCGGGAGCCACGCTGCCAATGGCGAATACAACCGCGGCAGCAGCCGTTTGCAGCACGCGTGCCATCAGAAATCTACGTGCCACACAACAGATCGAGCGTGCCGGTGGCTGTCTTGTCGCGGAACGTCGCGCTTATCGTGATCGGACCAAGGCATTCGGCGCTGTCCAGCCACATTGGCAGCTGCAAGGTGCCTTTATCTGAGAGCAGCAACCCGTTGTATTCCTTGACCTTCACTAGTTCATCCATCTCGTCAGTGACACGCAGAATGACCTTCTCATTGAGAAAGGTCTCGTCCCCCGGATTGACCAGCGTTGCTACGACCAGCAGGTTTTCCGATGGCTCCTTCGCATCCCCTTCACCTATCGCCGTGTTCCAGCCATTGAAGCGCGGCTTGCGGGCAATCAGGTCTTCGGACAGCACGCCCGAGCGCTGGTAAAAAAGATGCGCACGCAATTCGCCGATATGCACGCCATCATCTGGCGCGGCGAATGCAGGCGCAACCGTGCCGAGCGCCAGCACCAGGCCGATCAGCGTCGCGACCATCCGCATTGACAACGCATGGCTCAATCTCGTTCTCCCAGTTCTTTCAACCGTTGCCAAGCATCTGGCATAGCCCGGTCAAGGCGTTTGGCAACGAATTGCGCGCCGTATCGAGTCAGATGATAGCGATCCGGCGTTAGCGGATTTCCACGCTCGTCGAAGACGTGAACCAAACGTCCGTCGCCACCGAGCATGCCGATCATGTCGATATAGCGCGCGCCGTACTCGGTTTTCAGCCTGGCGTTGATCGCAGCATATGGCTCGGCGGCCATGGCCATGACGATAGGCCGCCGCTCCGCCGGAACACGCCCGAACGGATTTATGTTGTCTCCGAAATTCTTCGATCCGAAGATCAAGACCGGCGCACGTGTTGCCTTGTCCACCATCGCGATCGACTTCCTGAACGCGGCCAAATCCTGTTTCATCCCCAAGGCCAAAACAACGAGGTCCGCATCGCGTAGCGAAGGCGAGGATGGGTCAAGCTGCGGCATGGGAACTTCGTCGGTGTCGATCAGGACATAGACCCTGTTTGCCCTTTCCCGCACACCCCCTCGATCAGCACATTGCCGACGTCCCTGCCAAAGCTGTTGCCGACAAGCGCAACGTTGGGCTTGCCGTTTTGCGGAAAGCCGGCGGCGGCATAATCACGAATTCGCTCGTTATAGGCGATGTAGACGTCGCCGTTCGATGCGATATTCGGATAGGTCCATTGCGGAAACCCGCGCTGAAAATGACCGGCCAGACCCATGGCGATCAACACCGCGCTCGCAGCACCAATCGCGGTGAGCAGCGGGCGCAGCGGCACTGCGGCCCGGTTGCGGCATGGCACCTCGACGAACCGCCATGTCGCCACGGAGAGAACCATCGTCAATAGCACCAAGCCCGCCGAAGCCGGCACGGTCAAGGGTTCGAGGCTGGCCGCGCGGGCAAAGGCCAGCACCGGCTGGTGCCACAGGTAAGCCGAGTAACTGATCAGCCCGACAAAGACCGCCGGTCGCGCCGACAGGATACGCCAGGCAGCACTGCCCGGCTGGTTGAATACGAGCACAGCTGCGGTCCCCAGCACCGGAATGGCCGACCACAGCGAGGGCGACGGCGTTTCATGCGTAAAGGCAGCCATCGGCGCGACTACGGCCAGAAGCCCCAGCATCGACAGCGCCTGACTGCCCGATCGATTCTTTCGGTGGACATACGAGGCGAGGCTGCCCACCAACAGTTCCCACGCCCGCGATGTCGGCAGATAAAAGCTAGCGTCCGGATAGGTGCGCCAGCCATGCTCGGCCAAGGCGAGACTGAATAACGCAAGCAATGCGAGGACGGCGATCTGACCACGCCGCTTCAGGCGGACAAGCAACAGCATCAGCGCTGGAAACACGATGTAGAACTGCTCCTCCACGCCAAGGCTCCAGGTATGGAGCAGCGGCTTGAAGGCGCTTTCCAGCTCCCAGTAGCCCGAGGTCGCGGCGAGCAGCAGGTTGTTGGAAAACAGGAGTGTAGCAACAACGCTCTGGCTGAAATTCTCGAGAAAATCGGGGAGCAGGAGCCAGATCGCGAAAGGAATGCAGGCTGCGATCACGACCAGCAGGACATCACCCTCGCCAAGGCCGTTGAGCATATCGTCGGCGGATCGCCCGTCATGCGCCTGGCCTTCGGTCAGTTTGAGCAGGATCGGCAGGCCGAGCGCATCGACCAGGGCGTGGATTTTGGTTGTCAGGCCGCCGCGCGAACGACCCATGCAACGGGATTGGCCACCTTTTTTTTGGCATTCGCGGCATGTTGGTGAACGCGGATCGATGAGCTGTCGATCATCTGGATATCACCCTCGTAAGCCGCTGATACAGCTTCCAATATCCGCGCCCAGTGACCGGCTTTGCGCCACCGGTTGAAGCGGTTCACGCAAGTGGTGTGCGGTCCGTAGCGCGCCGGAATGTCTGCCCACGGCGCGCCCGTCCGCAGCCGCCAGAAGATCCCGTTCAGCACCCGCCGATCATCGACCCGGGGAACGCCGCGAACCTTGGTCGGCAGCAACGGTTCGATCACCGACGACTCGAAATCCGACAAATCAAACCGCGCCATGACCAGTCTCCCTTCGTCAGGGCACTGAATCAGAAATCACGCTCGATGGGAATCCTGTTTATGGGTATGTGACCTAGAGCGAGGTAAGGTTAGCATCTGGAGAATTCAAAATCAAACCAAGAGGCCGGAACGTATACAACCCCGCCTCTTGGCTATCCACGGCTGCACCGGCAGATCAATACACCCGCGCTTTCGGCTTGATATACTCGATGTCGTCAGTGAGCGTGTATTCGTGGACCGGGCGGTAATCGATCTTCACCGCACCGCCCTTGCCGCCCCAGCCATCGAACCAGGCGGCGGTGTGCTTCATCCACTCCGCGTCGTTGCGATCGGGGAAATCCTCATGCGCATGGGCACCGCGCGATTCCTTGCGGTTGTGCGCGCCGTGGATGGTAACTGTCGCCTGCGCGATCAGGTTGTCGAGCTCCATCGTCTCGACGAGGTCGGAGTTCCAGATCAGCCCCCGGTCGGTGACATGGATGTCCTGCATCCGCTCATAGGTTTTTGCCAATGCCGCCTTGCCTTCGGCCATCAGCGCCTCGTCGCGGAACACGGCGCAGCCCTTTGTCATGGTGCGCTGCATTTCGAGGCGGACCTCGGCAGTGGGCGAGCCGCCCTTGGCATGGCGGAAGTGATCGAGCCGGCCCAGGGCAAAGTCGGCGGAACCGGCCGGCAGTTCGGGCTGTGCGGCGGCGGGATCAATCGTCTCCTTGAGCCGGTGGCCGGTGGCGCGACCGAACACCACCAGATCGATCAGCGAGTTGGAGCCAAGCCGGTTGGCGCCGTGGACCGAGACGCAGGCCGCCTCGCCCACCGCGAACAGGCCGGGGACCACGGTTTCGGGGTTCCCGTCCGCGCCGATGGTCATCACTTCGCCGTGATAATTGGTCGGAATGCCGCCCATGTTGTAGTGAACTGTCGGGCAGACCGGCAGCGGTTGCCGCGTCAGGTCGACCCCGGCGAAAATCTTGCCGCTCTCGGTAATGCCCGGCAGGCGCTCGGCCAGCACCTTGGGATCGATGTGATCGAGGTGGAGGTAGATGTAATCCCCGTTCGGCCCGACGCCACGCCCTTCGCGCATTTCCAGCGCCATCGAGCGCGAGACGACGTCGCGGCTGGCGAGATCCTTGGCACTGGGAGCATAGCGTTCCATGAACCGCTCGCCCTCGGAATTGGTGAGGTAGCCGCCCTCGCCGCGCGCGCCCTCTGTAATGAGCACGCCCGCGCCGTAGATGCCGGTGGGGTGGAACTGGACGAATTCCATGTCCTGCAGCGGCAGGCCCGCGCGTAGCACCATCCCGCCGCCGTCGCCGGTGCAGGTATGGGCCGAAGTGGCGGTGAAATAGCTGCGGCCATAACCACCGGTCGCCAGCACCACCGAATGGCTGCGGAAGCGGTGGATCGAGCCATCGTCCATGCACAGCGCGATCACGCCGACGCATTTGCCGCCCGACATGATGAGGTCGATCGCGAAATATTCGATGAAGAAGTCGGCGGCATACTTCAGGCTCTGCTGGTAGAGCGCGTGGAGCATGGCGTGGCCGGTGCGGTCGGCCGCGGCGGCGGTGCGCTGAACCGGCGGGCCTTCGCCCATGTTCTGCATGTGGCCGCCGAACGGGCGCTGGTAGATCGTGCCGTCGGCATTGCGGCTGAACGGCACACCGGCGTGTTCGAGCTC
>CAMDQY010000117.1 GCA_945906005.1 Novosphingobium sp. Chol11
CTGGCTTGCCTTCTATAACCACAGACGGCTGCATTCGACGCTGGGTTATACCAGCCCGATGGCTTTCGAACAGAAATGGCTTGCCGGACAGATCAGCCTGGCGGCATAGTCACCACGCCAAGGGAGACGCTGGACGAGGACAAGGTCACCCTCTTCCTTGGTCAGACTTGCTGCGGGAGATTAAGCGGCGCATTGAGGATTGCACAGAAGCAACTTTCAACGCGGTTTTTCTGAATCTGTATCGCGACCATCACGATAGCATGGGGTTCCACAGCGACGATGAGAAGGAGTTGCGAAGGAATCCGGTGATCGCCTCTGTAACGTTCGGCGCAACTCGGACATTCTTATTGAGGCACAAGTTCAACAAGGAATTGCCTACCGTGAAGGTACCTCTGACGGCAGGCACGGTGCTTCTCATGAAAGGCGCGACCCAACACAATTGGAAGCATGGGATCAACAAACAGACGACGCCATGCGGGCCACGCGTCAATCTGACGTTTTGGACACTGTATTCCTGAATCTTGGATTGAGGTTCTGGGTCAGGAGCCAAACCTAGCTCCGCTTCATATGCTCCAGTCCCTTGATGCCGCCCGGCTTCAGGCTCGGCTGGCTGGCGTTGCCCTTGGGCGGCTTTTCAGCCTTGGGCTTGCGGATTTCCTTGCTCGATTTCTTCTGGCTCTTGGCCATGGTGCTATCCTTGTGAGGCGAAAATACCCGAAGCGAGGAGCTTGGGCCTTTGCCGATGCGATGTCGAACAAATAAGCCTCGGTCGCCGCACTGGTTCAGCCCATCTTCCCCGCCAGGATCACGCCCCACACCACCATGGTCAGCGCCGCTCCCGCCAGCGTCGCCCTGATCGCCAGAGTCAACAGCCTCGCCTGCGCGTCGATCGAGCGCATGAAGGCGGCAAACAGATGCACGCGCAGAGCCTCTCCGGTCAGCTCGTCGTTCTCCGCTTCCTCGCCCAGCAACATCGCCTTGAGGATGAACCAGCTCGATACCGCCAACGGCAACAGCGCGACGAAGCTCGCGAGGGTCAGCACCGGCTGGGTCGCGGCATCGAGGCTCAACGGCGCGCCGGGGCTGGCCGAGACGGGGTGCGTGCCGATGGTGACCAGCAGCGCGTTAAACGCGAGCATCGCGCCCAGCCGGACCGACAGGTCGAGATCGCGGTTTTCGAGGTTTTCGAGATCGGCAATGAAGCCGGGATCGGGTGGATCGCCGCGCACCTCCTGAAAGGCACGCAGCCGGGTGCGGAAGGAACGAAAGGCCATGGGGTGACGTTATGTCGCGTTGCGAGCGCTGCCAAGGTGCTTTGCAAGGCTTGGCGTGCTTGCGGTCAGGCCAGCCGCTCAAGCTGGACCAGCACCTGGTCGAGCACTTGCAGGAACCGCGAGCGATCCGCCTTGGCGAACGGCTTTGGCCCGCCGACGATGTCTCCGCCCGCGCGCAGATCGGCCATGATCGCGCGGGTGGCCACCGCGCCGCCGATCGAGGCGGTGGTGAACGGCTTGCCGGTGGGGCCGATCACCCGAGCGCCGACCTTCAGGCAGCGGTCTGCCAGCAGGATGTCGGCGGTGATGACCACTGCGCGTTCGTTTGCCTGTTTGGCGATCCAGTCGTCTGCGGCGTCGAATGCATCGGAGACGACCACGCGCTCTATCAGCGAATGGTCTGGCACACGCAGGCGCGCGTTGCTGACCACGCTCACCGAAACCTGACGGCGCAATGCGACGCGGTAGATTTCATCCTTCACCGGGCAGGCATCGGCGTCGACCAGAATGCGGACCGTGCTCACCGCTTCTTCACGAACTCCGCGCGCAGCACCAGGCCCTTGATCCCCGGATAGCGGCAGTCGATCTCCTGCACGTCGCCAGTCAGCCGGATCGAGGTGATGACAGCGCCGCGCTTGAGCGTCTGGCCCGCGCCTTTGACTTCGAGGTCCTTGATCAGCGTCACCGAATCCCCGTCGGCGAGCAGATTGCCTACCGCGTCGCGCACTTCGACAGCGTCGCCGGCCACCTGCTTTGCAACCAGTTCGGAGGCGGGCAGCCACTCACCGCTGTCCTCGTCGTACACATAGTCTTCGTCGTCAGCGCTCATCGCGGGTTCCCCTTTGCGCCTGCCATGGCACTGCGGGCGCGGTTTGGCGAGAACCGCCGCGCGGCCAGTTGCATGTGGGCATAAGTTAACACGTTTGCCGTTTGCCCCGTTTCGAGTCATCCTCGCTCCGGGGAAATGGAGGAGTGGGATATGATAAGGCGATTATCGGCCGAATTCTTCGGCACGTTCTGGCTAGTATTCGGGGGATGCGGTTCGGCGGTTCTGGCCGCGGCGTTTCCTGAACTGGGTATCGGCTTCGCGGGCGTATCGCTCGCCTTTGGCTTGACCGTCCTCACCATGGCCTATGCGGTGGGCGGGATTTCCGGCGGGCATTTCAATCCGGCGGTGACGCTGGGGCTGAGCATTGCCGGGCGGTCACCGTGGAAGGATCTGCTGCCTTACTGGATCGCGCAAGTTGCTGGCGCGCTGGTTGCCGGCGCCGCGCTCTATGCCATCGCATCGGGCAAGGCGGAATTTGTTGCCGGAGGCTTTGCCTCGAACGGCTTCGGCGACCTTTCGCCCGGAGGCTATTCCATGCAGGCTGCGCTGCTCACCGAAATGATCCTGACGGCGGGCTTTCTGGTGGTGATCCTCGGCGCGACCGCCAAGTCGGCTCCCGCAGGCTTCGCGCCGATCGCCATCGGTCTGGCGCTGACGCTCATCCACCTGATCTCGATCCCGGTGACCAACACCTCGGTCAATCCCGCGCGCTCGACCGGTGTCGCGCTGTTCGCCGAAACCGGCGCGCAGGCCCAGCTCTGGGTGGCGCCGCTGGCGGGTGCTGCACTAGGGGCGCTGATCTGGAAGTATCTGCTCGCGTCGGGCGAGGACCAGGCTGGCTGATAGCGATTGGTAGGGGCGGCGCTGGCCTAAATTCGCAGCGCCGCTCCGCCATCGACAAGGATGGTCTGGCCGGTGACGAAAGAGGACAGGTCGGAGCACAGGTAGAGGAGCGCGCCGACGAGGTCTTCGTGCCTGCCGCGCCGCTTCATAACCTGGCGCGAGACGACCATGTCGATGATTTCCTGCGGCACCCGGCCGGTCATCATGCCCGGCGCGATGCCGTTGACTCGAATATGGTCGGGCTCGAATTCCTCGGCGAGGCCGATTGTGAGGCCGCTCACCGCCAGCTTGGACACGGCATAGGAATTGGACAGCTTGAAATAGGCCGAGTTGGACGACTGGTTGACGATCACCCCGCCACCGCGCGCGATCATGTGCGGGCGCACCTCGTTGGCCAGCCGCGCGAGCGAGGCGACATTGACCCGCAACAGCGTCTCCCACTCGTCGAAGGCGAGGTCGGACAGGGCCTGCCAGCGCCCGCGGGCGAGACCGGCGTTATTGACGAGGATGTCCACTCCGCCCAGTTCGCTCACGGTGCGGGCGACGCCCTCGGTTATGTCTTCCTGGCTGGCGACATTGAGGCCGAAGCCTATCACCGTTGAATACTGCGACAGCTCCCGAGCGGCTTTCTCGGCGCCCGGTCCGTCAAGATCGGTGAGCGCAACCTTGACGCCTTCCTTGGCCAGCGCCTCTGCGTAGGTCAGCCCAAGCCCGGTCGCCGCGCCAGTTACCAGCGCGACTTTGCCGTTTAATCCAAGGTCCATTGTTCTCTCCCGATCGCGCCAGCGTTTGGCGCATGCTAGTTCGGTATATGGGCTTTTGGCTTGATGCAATCGCGCGTCGAGGCTGCTAGGGGCACGCCATGCGATTCAAAACCATGGGCAAGGACTTGCTTCGACTGTCCACCGCCGCAACCTATCTGTGGTTCGAAACGGCGACCGTTATTGGCCTCAGGTCATGGCTGTTGCTGACTAGGCAGCCTGGCGCGCGCGACGAAGCCGTCCGCATGGTTGCGGAAAAATGCCGTGCCAACGTCGATCTGGCGCTGAGCTTTTCAGCCTCAAGACCACAGACCGCGCTGCAGGCCGCGCAGCTCTCGGTCTCGCATTATGGCAAGGTCGTGACGGCGAATCGCAAGCGATTGGCGAAACGGCGCGGCTCGGTTCGTCAGTAGATCGCCGCCTCCATCTGAGGTGGCAGCGGCGTGATTTCCGGCGACGCGGGCGGTTCGTTGATGGGAACTTCGCTCGGGGCGGGTTCTTGGGTGCGAGCACCGAAGCCGTAATCAACCGAAACATAGACTGGATCGGATGCTTCGGCGGGGTGTTTCAGAGCAACGGCAATGGAATGTTCGGTCGCCCCGTCTCCCGGCTCGTATTGTGGCCCGACATGCATTGAAGGATCGAGGTCCTGCGGCCGTGATTCGGTGAAGCGGAACATCGCATCCTGTTCATGGAGTTGGTGAGAGGCTGCGGTACCGGACCAAGGTGGTGGACCAGCGGTGACCATGTGCGTCGGCACGAGAGCCGACATGGCGATGCCCAGAGCCATGGCCGCACCTACTGCGGCGGGCAGGGCGATGCGAGCTTCCATCGGTGAGCTCCTTGCGAATTGCTTCGATTTCCGCTGCATTAATGCGTCAGCCGGCGAGGATGTTCCCGCCTTGTGCGCGGCCATGTCGGGGAGTAATCCCCGGCGCATGGAGAGCATTCTTGACGTGAGCCCTGGCCCGCTGGGACCACTGGCTGCAAATCGCGATGTCGACGGGCTTGCGTCGCTGCCCGCGTGGCGTCTGGCGGAAATGATTGCCGGGCAAGAGGTCTCGCCGGTCGAAGTGACCGAGGCCGTGCTGGAGCGGATCGATGCGCTTGACGGGCAGGTGCGCGCCTTCCGCACCGTCGCTGCAGAAGCTGCGCGGAAATCAGCGCGCGAGGCGGAAGCAGCGGTTCGCGAGGGCAGGCCGTTGGGGCTGCTTCACGGCGTTCCGCTGGCGCTCAAAGAGCACATTCCGGTTGCCGGGTGCAATTACTGGAACAGTTTCGACGGGTCGCATTCGATAGCGTCGCATGATGGCATCGAGGCAGAGCGACTGCGCGCGGCGGGTGCAATCCTTGTCGGCACGACGGTCGCTGGACTGACCGCGCGGGAGTTCGGCGCAGAACGCGGCCAGCCCGAAAACGCCTGGAGCAATGGCCGCGTCTGTGGAGACAGCTCCTCAGGCTGCGCAGCTGCAGTCGCGGCGGGGCTGGTTCCGGCGGCAGTGGCTGTGGACGGCCTCGGCTCGACCCGGCTGCCAGCCGCCTTCTGCGGCCTTGTCGGCCTCAATCCCACGCGCGGACGCATACCGTGGTCGAGCGACTGGGCAATCAACCCGCGCCTGCTTTCGAATCCCGGTCCACTCACGACCAACGCCCGCGACGCGGCTATCCTGATGCAGGTGCTTGCTGGACCAGACGGGCGCGACCTGATGAGCAGGCCCGATGCGCCGCCCGACTATCTGATAGGGCTGGGCAAGGGGCTTGCGGGCCTGAACCTGGCGTGGAGCGACGATCCGTTCGAGGCGTTTGCGTGCGCCGGTCCGCAGGCGGCAGACGCGATTGCCGCGGTGCGCAGCGCCTCGCAGCGGCTCGTGGCAGGCGGTGCGCGCCTGGAATCGATTGCAGATCGGCTTGAAGGTGCAGCCTCATCTGCTTTGGCGATCCTCGGTGCAGACCGGACCATGGCGACGCGCAGCGAGGCGGCCAGCGATGTGGTGATGCGCGCCAAACTTGGCCGCAAGCGGGCGATCGACTGGTTCGACGAACTTTTTTCGCGCTACGATGCATTGGTGACGCCAACGATTCAGTATGTCGCGCCCAGCCGCGAGGAATGGGCCTTGGCATGGGCGGATCCCGGCTACATGCTGACCTATGCGGCGCATACCGCCGCTTCGAACCTCACCGGCTATCCGGCGATCTCGGTGCCGGCTGGACTGGTCGATGGCATGCCGGTTGGGATTCAGTTCTGGGGGCCGCCGGACAGCGAGCCGCTGCTCTTGCGCATGGCTGAGGCGTTCATCGAAATGGAGCCATCCGCATGACCCGCGTAATAGCAGGTTGCGCGCTCACATTCTTTCTGGCCGCGTGCCAGCCGGGAGGTGAAGTTGCCGTGCCGGGCGACAGCAAGGACCATGCGGGATATGCCGGGATCGCGGCGGACGAGACCATCCGCTTCACCGGCACCGAGCCCTTCTGGGGCGGAACTGCGCAGGGCGACCGGCTAGTCTATACGACTCCGGAAACCCCCGATGGAACGGCCATCACCGTGAAGCGTTTTGCAGGAAGAGGCGGACTGGCCCTGTCCGGCAATCTCGGTGACAGGCGCTTTGACTTGACGATCACCGAGGGTGAGTGCTCCGATGGCATGTCCGATCGCAGCTATCCGTTTACCGCGACCTTGGTGGTGGGCGGCGAAAATCGTCAGGGTTGCGCATGGACCGACGCGAAGCGCTTCAAAGGTCCCGCGGACCCCTGAAGCAAGGAGAACAGAGCCATGACGCATCGCCTCATCGCCGCCGCCGCGCTTGGCACCGCAATTCTGACCGGATGCGCGGCGTCCGACACATCTCCACCGGTTGCCACCGCGCGAGAAGATGGCCGCGAATGCTTCTTCCTCTCGCAGGTGAGCGGCTACACCAGCGGCGGGCGCGACATGATCAACGTAAGCGTCGGCCCTCGCCAGACCTATGAATTCAAGACTTTCGGCGCTTGTCCTGACATCGACTACGCAAACGCCATCGGCTTTGACCAGAAAGGGCCGGGGACTATCTGTCGCGGCATGGATGTCGACCTGATCGTTCCGACGTCAATCGGGCCGCAGCGCTGCCCGGTCAGCATGATCCGCCTCCTGCCCGAAAAGCCCTGAGCCTGGAGCGGCGTAGGTTTTGCTCGCCTCCCGGTTCCCAGCCGTCCGGCGCGAGCTCGAAGCCTGAAAATTCGAATCCAGGCGAAACCACGCAGCTGACCAGCGACCACCCGCCCTGCGGTTGCGCCGCCTGCCACCAGCCGGGCGGCACGAGCAATTGTGGCACCTGTCCGGCGAGCACCTCGCCACCAATCGTCGTGGAAGTTACGGGGCCGTTGTCGGTTCGCGCCACCGACAGCGTAAGTGAATGCCCTGCATGCCGCAGCCACAGTTCCGCTGCGTCGACCCGGTGCCAGTGCGAGCGCTGATGCGATTCGAGCAGGAAATGGATCGCGGTGGCGCTCGCGCGCTCGCCGGGCGCAGCCGACGCGCGCTAGGTTTCGCGATACCAGCCGCCTTCGGGATGTGGCTCAAGTTTGAGCGCTGCGATCAGTTCGGCGGGCGATTGTGTCGATGCGGTCATCTGGCCAGTTTCACATGGCGCGTGAATGTTGCAAGGTCGCGCGAACAATTGGTGGGAGAATCCGAGGATGACCAAGTCCGGCGAAGCGCCGTTCGCTGACGCGAGCGCCATCATATTCGGCGGCGCGAAGGGCATCGGCAAGGCAGTTGCGGCCGAATGGGCGCGGCGCGGCGCCAGGGTAGCCGTGGCCGATCTGGACCACACCGCCGCTAGCGAAACAGCAGCCGAAATCGCCGGCGAGGGTGGCAAGGGGCTCGGCCTGCAGGTCGACGTGCTGTCGCAAGCCTCGATGGAAGCGGCGGCGCGCGAGGCCGAGGCCGCATTCGGTCCGCCCGATATCGTGATGAACAATGTTGGCGCTATACTCAATGGCCACCCGCTCGATATTCCGACCGAGGAATGGCACCGCATATTCGAGCTCAATTACTTCTCGGTAGTGAGGAGCAACGCGATTTTCCTGCCCGCGATGCTGGCGCGCAGCTCCGGCCATGTGGTCAATACCGCGAGCTTTGCCGGGCTATATCCCTATGCGGCCGGGCGTATCCCCTATGCCTCGTCGAAAGCCGCAGTGATCTCGATGAGCGAGAACCTGGCGCTGTTGCTTGAGCCGAAGGGTGTACGCGTGAGCTGCCTGGTTTCCGGCCCGGTGATGACTTCGATCGCGGCGGGGATGAAGGACTGGACGCCGGACCTGCCTATGTATGGCCCCGGCAGCGAAACAGCGTTGAAGAACACCGCCGAGGTCGCACGGGTGCTGGCCGATGGAATGCGCGACGGGCGCATCCTGATCCCTTCCGATCCCGTTGCCTTTGACATCATCGCACGCCGCGCCTCCGATCCCGATGCATTCACGCGGGCAAAGATCGCGGGCTTCGCTTCGGGCGATGTCGGAATGCCCAAGATGGGGTGAAATTGTGCGGATGTCCCGCCTATTCCATCATCCAGAAAATGGCCCAGGAAAGGCCGGTCGTGGCAATGAACATCTGCCAGGACCAGCAGAAGCTCTGGCCTAGTGGATAGAATCTAACGCTTGGTGCCCTCTTTTGACAGCGGCGATAATTTTGTTGGGATCGGCTGTCCATGTGAAGGGCTTGGGCTTGTCGTTATGCTCGGCGACGAAGCGGTTGATGGCGCTCTGGAGGTCGATGACAGAGTGG
>CAMDQY010000118.1 GCA_945906005.1 Novosphingobium sp. Chol11
CGCGGCCCGGATGCTCGACCAGGAAGCGCAGCAGGCGAAATTCATTGGGCATGAGGTCGACAGCCTTGCCGCCGACGCGCGCGCGGAATGCTGCGACATCGACGGTCAGTTCGCCCAGCTTGAGGCTGCTTACCGTCTGGCTATCGCGATCGACCATGCGCCTCGCCATCACCCGGTCGAGAATAGCCGAACGGGTGACAGGCCCCATCATGTAGTCGTCCGCGCCCGCAGTCAGCGCAGCGCGGCGCAGCGCCACGTCCTCCTCGCCGAGGATCATTGTGAGGTGCGCCTGTGCGGTCATCGGGTCGCAGCGCAGGCGGCGGCAGACTTCCAGTCCCGAGATGTCGGGCAGGATCCAGTCGATGAAGGCCCACAAGACGCCATCGATAAGCGGCAGCGAGCCATCCTGCGAGCGCAGGTGAAATGCGACCTCGAGATCCTCGTGCACAAACGGTGCAGTCCCGCCCTCGATCGGACTGGTCAGGATGATGCCGACTTTCCCCATTGCTGCCTTTCCCAACAGGTTCCCTGCCGAGACCCTGCCCAAGGCTTGTGACACCACTGTGACGTTTTACTGACGGTTTGTTGCAGCGCCCTTCAGAGGCCGCCGCGCAATAAATTTTCGTCCTCGAAACGGCCATGCACGGTTATCAAGCTGCTGTTGCAATGCCTGCCGGTTGCGGCTATGTGACTTCCATGTGACAACCTGCGATTCGGAATCCCAATCAAGCCATTTCGGAGTCATGGTGGCGAGAATCCTTTGTCGGTATTCGAAGGGTGGATTTCATGAATAGACGGCGCGGTCTTTACCGCTGCTCGATTCCGGGTGTCGGTGAATGCGCGCGCACGCATGCGTCTGCCGGCGACGCATCGCCTTTCCTCGACCGAGACACCTACGAGGCGCTCGGGTTTATTCCGCCTTATTCGGCACTGCCGACCCGCGGCGAATATGTCCTGCATGATGAGTCCAGCCGCTATCCGCTCCGGACCTGTGACCTGATCTGGATGGATCCACCTCAGCAGCAGCACGCCCCCGACTGAGAGGTATAGCGCAACTTCGCAGTCAGATTATATCGCGCGTACGTGGCCGCTGAAGCTCATCGGCACCTGATGCGGTTCGAGCGCACCGGGAGATGCTGCCACCACATCGGGAATCGCGTTGATCGCGCGCATGGCAGTCGCGATGATCGCCTGCTCTTCGCCGTCGATGAAATCGAACGCGGCCTCCAGCTTGGCCTTTGGCCTGCCCTCAATCTCGATGCGGTAAACGGTGTGGTTGCCCAGCAGCGGGCGCGGCCAGTGCGCTGGTGTCTCGTCTGACAAGTAGTTCACTTGTTCGAGCGCCACGATCGGCTCGCCGCCGTACAGTCCCTCAACCGCCATGCGCACGGCCGAGCGCGTGCCGGCCTTCACCGGACCGAACGCCGTCTCTAGATCGACGCTGGTCGTCCCATATTCGAACCATTCGCGCAGCCCGTCGATTTCCACGCCGACGGAATGGGCGAGGCCGCGCACCACCGGCCCCCAGGTCTCGGTGATGCGGTTGCCTTGCGTGAGCGGTGGAATGTAGCTCAGCGGCTCGCCAAAGCCGAACACGACGCGCTGGACATGCTCGACCGGATAGAACGCATAGGTCGAGATTTCGGTTACCCGCAGCGAATCGACCCGCTCGATCCCGGTCAACAGCGCCATCGGCAGGTGATCGCTGGCAAGCCCTGGCTCGATCCCCGAGGCGAAAAAGCTGGACCCGCCTTTATTGCATGCTGCCTCAATCGGTAGGCGCTGCTCGTCGGGGGCGAACATCGGATGAACGAGGCTGGCGAACGAGCTGGTGACAACGTCGATCCCTGCCTCCGCCGCGATCGAGGCGGCGGTCAGCGGGTTGTCGCCGGTGATCATCACCGTGCGGATGCCCATGCGGCGCAATTCCGCGAACCGCTCGCGCACCCCCGCCTTGACCACATCCTTGAGCGCAACGACGCCGAGCAGGCGGCCGTCCTGCGCCACTGCCAGCGGAGTCTGGCCGGTACGGGCAATCTCCACAGTGATGCGGCGCATTTCATCCGCCCGCGCATCTGTTGCCGCATCCGGACTGGTCTGCAGGATCGCATCGACCGCGCCTTTCTGGATCAGCCCGGAACCGGTGCGGACGCCGGATATACGGGTCTGGGCCGAGAACGGGATGATTTCAGCGTTCTGGGGCAAGCTGCTCATAGCCACGCCGAACTTGTCGCGGGCCAGCACAACGATCGAGCGGCCTTCGGGCGTCTCGTCGGCAAGGCTCGCCATCATCGCCGCCTGCGCCAGCATGGTGACCGAGACCCCGTTCAGCGGGCGAAACTCGCTCGCCTGGCGGTCGCCCACTGTGATCGTGCCGGTCTTGTCGAGCAGCAGCACGTCGACATCGCCCGCCGCCTCGACTGCCCGTCCAGACTTGGCGAACACGTTGAAACGCACGAGGCGGTCCATCCCGGCAATGCCGATCGCCGAAAGCAGCGCGGCGATAGTGGTCGGGATCAGGGTGATCAGCAGCGCAGCCAGCACCGCGACGGAAATTTCCCCTCCGGCATAGTTGGCAAACGAAGGGATCGTCGCCACCGCGATCAGGAAGATGATGGTGAGGCCCACCAAGAGGATCGTCAGCGCGATCTCGTTGGGAGTCTTCTGGCGTTCGGCACCTTCGACCAGCGCTATCATCCGGTCGAGAAAGCCCTGTCCAGGTTCCTGCGTCACCCGCACCCGGATCGAGTCCGAAATTACGCGCGTGCCCGCAGTGACGGCCGAACGGTCGCCGCCGGCCTCGCGGATCACCGGGGCGCTTTCGCCGGTGATTGCCGCCTCGTTGACCGAAGCAACGCCCGCGATCACCTCGCCGTCGGCGGGAATGAGGAGCAGTTTCTTGACCATGGCGCGCCTCTAACGGCGACTTTTCAATAAGGGAAGATTAAATATGTACTTATAGCACATAAATATTGTCCTTAAGCCGCCCGAAGAACCCCGCCCAACCGTTTACCCATTGTGGACGGCGCGTCAGTATGGTCCCCGATCAGAGCATTGTGCTTCCGGGGGGTGGCTGGATGGATAACGACCACTTCCGACGGCGCTCGGAAATCAGGCTGCGGTGTCTATGCCGGACGCTCGATGACATTCCGATAGAGATCGAGCTGCTCGACCTGTCCGAGCGCGGCTGCCTTGCGCGCAGTGCCGGTTTTCCACTCCAGTTCGGGCAGGCGTTGCGCCTGTTCCCGGAAGGGTGCGACGAATTTATCGGCATTGTGCGACGCAGCACGGATGACATTTGCGCGATCGAATTCGATCGCGAACTGCCCATCCAGGTGTTCGAGCGGATGCGCTGCTATGCAATCGAACCGGACGATGCAGCTCATGAAGCCCTGCAGGCCGAGCCGACGATCGAGGCGCTTTCAGACCAGGCTCTCGTGCTTGCTCCAGCCAAGGCATCACCGCCGCAGGCATACGGATCGCTACTCACTGGCCGCAAGGTTTCCGCCAAGAAAACCGCGATTCTCTGAAAGTCAGCTCCCGCTCCAGATCGCCAGCGCATCGAGCGCCTCGATCTCGCCGCCTGCAACCCTGAGTGGATTGACCTCCAGCGCGGCAAGGTCCGGCCCGAGCGCGGCAGCGGCATCGCCTATCGCGACGATTGCGCGAGCCAGCGCCTGCATGTCCGCCGGTGGCGCGCCGCGAAAGCCTTGCAACAGCTTCGCGCTCTTGAGAGAGAGCACCATTTCACGCGCCTCGTGCTCGTCGATCGGCAGCAGCCGCGTCTGGCTATCGCCGAGCACTTCGGTGAGCACGCCGCCCGCTCCGACCGTGATCGCCAGCCCCCATTCGGGATCGTTGGACACGCCAACGATCAGTTCGGTCCCGCCGCTGCGCATGGGCGCAACCAGCACGCCGTCGATCAGCGCCGAGGGAGCTAAGGCGCGCACAGATGTGACGATGGTTTCGTAAGCAGCGCCAGCGTCCGCTGGATCGACGCCCAGTTTCACCCCGCCCGCCTCGGTCTTGTGGGCGATCTGGGGCGAGGCAATCTTGCAGGCAACCGGACCGCCCATTGCCTTGGCTGCTTCGAATGCTTCGTGGGCGCTGGTAACGAGCCGCGCCGGGATCACCGGCACGCCGTGACGCTCAAGAAATGCGAGCGTCTCGCGCTCTCCAACCGGCCTTTCGCCCGATGGCGGCGGCAAGGCTCGCTGCGTCATCGGGCGGGCCAGTGCCTTCGACCAGTTCTGCAGGTTGGCAAGCGCGCGCACGGTGATGAGCAGCCCCGGCATCGGCAGTTCGACGCCCAGCCGCTCAAGCAGGGCAAGCTGCTCCGCCGAGCGCGTCTGCATGCAGAAATCGACAATGATCGCGGGGTGATCGGCTGCGTGGAAGCCAGCCGTGATAGCCTCGATCGTCGAAGTGAGCGTCGCCAGCTCGGTTTCGACATTGGGCAGCGGCTGCGCAACGATCACCAGGCCGGTTTGCGTGTCGCGCGCCAGGATCGGGATCACTTCGAGCCAAAGCTCGGGCTGCTGGACGAGAACGCCGGTGGTATCGAGCGGATTGAGCGTTGACGCGAACGAAGGCAGCACTTTTGCGAGTGCTTCCTGCGTCTCGGGAGCATAGGGCACGACATCGAGGCCATATTCGTGCGACAGATCGGCAAGCAGCGCGCAGGCCCCGCCCGAAATCGAGCACAGAGCAATGCGCGGCGGATCGATCGGGCCGGTGATGCCGAGCAGGTTGGCCGTCGCCACCACCTCCTCGAGCGAGGAGCACCGGATCACTCCGGTCTTGAGGCACATCGCATCGAACACGCCGTCGTCGCCGATCAGCGAACCGGTATGCGCCTGCGCAATCGCGCCCGAAACTTCGGAACGTCCCAGCTTGAGCAGCACCACCGGCTTCTTCAGTTCCCGCGCCCGAGCAGCGGCGGCCATGAACCGGGCATGGTCACGGATGCCCTCGGAATAGATGCAGATCGCGCCGACCTGATCGTCCTCGACGAGGTATTCGAGCAGGTCCGTGATCGACAGGCCCGCCTCGTTGCCGGTCGCGCCCATGAAGGCGATGCCGATGCCGTTGATATGGGCAACCTTGCCCATCTCGTTCACCAAGGCGCCCGATTGCGAAACGATGGCGAGCCGTCCCTTGCGCACCGGGCGGCGCGACTTGATCGAGGTCATCACGCTGCCGTGGGCAAGGTTGGCAAAGCCCATCGAGTTCGGCCCGAGAAACCGGATGCCAAGCTCGCGCGCGGTGCGGGCGACCTCCTCCTGCATTGCCGCGCCATCCACTCCCGCCTCGGCGAAGCCCGAGCTGAGGATCACAGCGTTGCGGATGCCGGCAGCGGCGCAATCCTGCAACGCTTCGACCACGGCGGCAGCGGGAACATAGACGAAGGCCGCATCGACCTTGTCCTCAATCTCGGTGCAGCTAGTGTAGCCAGGAAATCCGTGCGCTTCCTTGCCGCCGCGATTGACCGCGTAAAGCTTGCCGGTGTGGCCGAACAGGTCGAAGCAGGCGGCAACCATCTGGCTCCAGGCCGAACGGTCCGAAGCACCGACGAGGGCAATGTTGCGCGGCGTAAAGAACGCGGGAAGGTCGCTATGCGCCACTGTCAGCGGCCCTTCCAGACCGGCGCGCGTTTTTCGACGAAGGCGCGCGGTCCTTCGCTCCAGTCCTCGGAATGGCGCAGTTCGGCGATTGCTGCATCGCCCGCGCGCATCCCGTCCTCGTCGCTCAGGTCGATTGCCTGCTTCGCCAGCGCCAGACCTCCCTGCACCGCCAAGGGCGCGTTGACGGCAATCGAACGGGCCAGAGCAAGCGCGCCTCCGACATGCTGGCCGGTGGGCACGATGCGATTGATCAAGCCGATCTCGTAGGCGCGTGCCGCCGTGATCGGGTCACCGGTAACGATGATCTCCGTGGCGACATTGCGCGGGATCACCTTGGCAAGCCGGCTGACCCCGCCGGCGCCCGCCAGCAGGCCGCGCTTGGGTTCGGGCAGGCCAAACTTCGCCTCCTCGCCCGCCACGATCATGTCGCAGGCGAGCGATAGCTCCATACCACCGGCCAATGCCTGACCACCGATTGCGGCAATCCATGGCTTCTTCCGCTTCGCCTCGACGAAACCGCCGAAGCCCATGCCATCGATATACATTTCCTTGCCGCGCCCTTCTGACACTGCCTTCAAGTCCGCTCCGGCGCAAAATACCTGATCGCCCGACGAGCACAGCACGACGACCCGCACCTTGTCGTCCGCCTCGCTGCGCCGCACCGCATCGGCCATGCCCTGCGCAACCTCGACGTTGATGGCGTTGCGCTTTTCGGGCCGGTCTATCGTGACCTTGGCGATCCAGTCCTCGACGATTTCATAGCGAACGACCTCTGACATCCTGCTTCCCTCTTGCATGGTTCAATTGGTTAGACGTATCGCTGCACGCCTAATGCATTATGCGCCATGTGCAAGCATGCCTAGCGGGACGCAACATGGAGAGGGCGACGAGATGGTTCAGAGAAGCGCAGGCAAGGTAGCGGTCGTAACCGGAGCGGCAGGCGGGATCGGCTCGGCCATCGTCAGGCGGCTTGCGGAGGACGGGTTTCGCGTCGTCGCATCGGACCTGCGCGAAGGATCGGCGACCGAAGTGGCACAAGAGGTCGGCGGGATATTCCAGGCCGCCGACGTCACCGTGGAGGAACAGGTCGCCGCCTTGGTCGAGCGCGCGGTCAAGGATTGCGGCAGGATCGACGCGATCATCAACAACGCCGCGCAGGCGGGCGCGCTCGGTCCGATCACCGACATTACCGCCGACGACTGGAAGCGCACCATCGATGTCGTGCTCAACTCCTGCTTCTATGGCGTCAAGCACGCGGCGCGCGCGATGATCGAGGCCGGCACCGGCGGCGCGATCCTGATGACGACCAGCATTTCGGGCCAGCGTGCGGTTGGCGGCCATCCCTATATCGCCGCCAAGCACGGCCTGACCGGCCTGATCCGCGCGGCGGCGAACGACCTCGCCCAGTACCACATTCGAGTGAACGGAGTTGCGCCCGGCTATACGCTGACGCCGATGACCGAGAAGATGTTCGGCGGCGAGGAGGCAGCGCGCAAGGTGCTGTCGAGCCGCGCTCCGCTAGGCATGGTGATCGAAGGGCGCGATATTGCCGAGGCCTTCGGCTATCTCGCCAGCGACGCGGCACGCGCCGTGACCGGCCAGAACATCATCGTCGACGCTGGGTTCATGGAGGCTCAGAGCCGCTCGATCTCGTTCCAGCGCGATCCCGACTATCTCGATCATACGCGATAAAGCCCCACCTGTTGCCGCAAGCCGCGGCTTGGTCCATGTTCTGCGTCGGAGAGCACACAACATGGTCCAACCCGCGTGAGCATCATCGTGCCCCGGCCCGGCAGCGGCGGCCATCTGACGGTGCGCGTCAAGCGCCCGGCGGAGCGGCGCAGCTCGTCGCGGTCGGCGACCCGCGCTCTCGATATGCTCGAACTGTTCGGCAGGGTCCATCGCCCGTTGCGCGCCATCGAGATTTCGCGCTCGCTCGAAATGCACAGTTCGACCACCAACCAGCTGCTCAAGACCATGGTCGATTCGGCGCATCTGGTGTTCGACGCCCGCGCCAAGACCTACCTGCCATCGCCGCGCCTCGCCGAATTCAGTGCCTGGATCATCGAGAGTTATGGCGCGGACGGGCGGCTGCGTAACCTCATCGAGGAACTGCACCAGCAGACCGGTCTGGTGGTGACGGTGACCACGCCCAACGACCTGTTCATGCAGATCGTCGATGCCGAGATTCCCACGATCCCCGGTGACGAACGGCTTCCCGAGCGCGGCCTGCAGGTCTCGATCATCGGTTCGGCGATCGGCAGCGCCTATCTTTCAACCCTCGACGACGAGGACATATTGCGGCTCGCGCATCGAGCTCGGATTGGCGAGGAAGACCTGCAACCGCTGGTCGAGATGGCGCATCGCATCCGCGACGAGGGCTATGCCGACGGACCCGCCGCAATGGATGAGCGCACCTGGTCGCTTGCCATGCCGTTACCCGCGCAGGGTCTGCGGGTTCCGGCCGTGCTCGGACTCGCCGGGCCAAGCAGGGTGCTCAAGGCCCGACTTGGCGAACTGCACGGGCTGATGCACGCCGCGATTGCGCGCTGGTTCGGTCCGGCAGACTAAACCAGGCGCGCGATCGGTCTTATCTACTCATCGACACCCATCGTGCCGCCGACCTTTATGCGGCTCATGCTTTCCATCATGCCCGGCCAACCGTTCGCGGTATAACCGCCATCGACCGCCAGCGCCTGTCCGGTGACGAACGACGACAGGTCAGAGATGAAGAAGCAGACCGCCTTGGCGATGTCCATCGTCGTGCCACGGCGGACCATCGGGACGTGCGCGTTCATGCTGGCCTCGG
>CAMDQY010000119.1 GCA_945906005.1 Novosphingobium sp. Chol11
GTTGCGATCTCACTCGTTGCTGTTGCCCAACCCGCTTTGGCGCAGGACGAAAAACATAGAATTATAATTTCTAGTAAAACTGACAACTCAGTATCGGGCAAAAAAGGCAATACTTGGACGTACGCTCCAGGAGCTAAAGTAGCGGTGGAGGGTCATATTTCTAAAAAAGATATGGTGAGGGTCGGTATGTATTGTGAGATCCATGGCACTCGGACAGGTACTTCGAATGATTGGAAGACCGGAGCAGGAAAAGGTATCATAAACATGATATTGTGCCAATATGAGATGCCGGGCGAGCAAGACTGAGCTTGCCCCTGCCTGACGTCTCCCTTGGCTGATAGGAACAGTGTTCCCCGTCAGCACCTATGGCCCAGATTTGAGGTTGTGATTTAAGGAGGATTTGGGTCTCGTCAGGGGGTTGATATTAGGCGCCGAGCTTGCGGTATTGCAAGCGCCGATACTCGTTGGCCCGCCCAGATCGCGGAAGCGCAGCGGCTGGCTAGCGCATGGCGGAGGAAGTGACCCAACGAGCAAAACAGTATGTAGAAGGAAGCGTGGGTCCCATCTGAGCAAAACGGGGGGTGCCGGGTTGATACCCAGGCCAGAACCCGCCTCGGGAAACCGAGATTCCCCTAAGCGCACGATCTGAGCAGGTATCCCTAATTTAGAATTTTAGCTCAGCAAAAATTTCTCACGGCACCAGCCTGTGACTGGTGGCCAGTGCATTGGCCCATACCCCCCCGGGGATAGGCGCGTTGTTGAATCTGGACAGCTGCTGCTTGGGGAAGCCAGCCGGGCCCTTTCTTCGCGATCTCGCCAGAGGGGTGCTATGATTCTCGTCCACGGCCACGAAGTATGCTCGCCTGATGCCTATCTGATGCCTAGCTACTAATCTGGTCCAAGCCCACCGTCGCCGCCAGAATCAGAAACCCCCGCCAAGTCATTGAGACTTAGCGGGGGTTTGTGGTGCGCCCGGAGCGATTCGAACGCCCGACCCTCAGATTCGTAGTCTGATGCTCTATCCAGCTGAGCTACGGGCGCGCGGGAAAAGGGCACATAGATAGGCCCGCGCGATTTGGCAAGCGCCTAGCCTCAGCCACTGGCCAGCTTGGCGACAAGTTGGCGAGCCAGAGGATAATCCAGCGGCGGCATCGCCAGGGTCTGGATCCGTGCCGGATCGAACCAGTCGATCCCCGCGCCTTCGACGCAACGCGGCGCTCCTATCCAACGAGTGCAGGTGTAAAAAAGAATGACAAGCGCGCGAGGCTCCAATTCACCCTCGGTCGAGCCGCTAGAAAATCCCAGCGGTTCGAGTTCGCTTTCCTCCACGACAACATCCAGTTCCTCGGACAGTTCCCGGATCAGCGCGATTTCAGGGGATTCTCCGACACTTACCTTGCCGCCCGGAAATTCCCAGAGCCCGCCATGCACGGCATTTAAAGCCCGGCGATGCAAGAGCACAGAGCCGTTGGTCTCAATCAGCGCGCCAGCGACCACCAGCATGGGTGTCGAGATATTTTGCACGTTAATCTCTCCGATTAGCAATTTGTTAGGGGCGGCGAGAGCAAATCGCAGTTGTCCTCGACAGACTAGCGGGATGCAATGAGCATGTTTCAACTACTGAATAAGCTGGCCAACGATACGCGGGGAGCAACCGCAGTCGAGTACGGCTTTATCCTGGCGTTGATCGTGCTTGCCATGATGACGGCCCTTAGCGGCCTTGCGAGCGAAACCTCGTCATTGTGGGAAGATGTCGCGTCAAAAACTGAAGAGGCAACCGGCAACTAGGATTAAACATTTCGCAAGATTTGCCGCTTAATGAACAATTCGTCCGCGGGCAAATCCAGTTTCGCCGGACCGGGTACTGAAGACTGCAAAACCAGGAGACTACACATGAAGTTCATCAAAAAGCTCGTCCGCAACGAAGAGGGCGCTACCGCCATTGAATACGGCCTCATTGCTGCTCTGATCGCGGTTGCCGCCATCAGCGCCATGCAGGGCCTCGGCGAGCAGCTCTCGTCGACCTTCAACGTCACGTCTTCGACGATGGCGAGCACGGCTCCGGCTTAAGCGACCACGAGCTTAGCTCAATGATTGGGGCGGCGGTGAAACCTGCCGCCCTTTTCATATTTAGCATCGCGCGAAAAAGTGGGAACCGGTTTTTCGCAAGAAGCGATGCGCCCACAAGCACGAATTCCAATCGACGAAATACTTGGACCCTCGCCGATGTTCAGTAGGTGACCAGCTTCACCTTGTCGCCCAACCTTAGCACCGCGCTTGACGCGAGCCCGTTCAGCACCAGGAACCGTTCGAGCGGCGCATCGGAATAGGCCATACGCGCGGCAAGCGATTGCACCGTATCGCCCCTGGCAACAGTCACCACCGACAATCTGCGAGGCTTCACCTGGCCGGCCTCGGTCGCCGAAACCCGGCGCATCGAATTGAGCATCGGCGAGAACATGCCGGTTTGCCTAGCCGGAGCCAGGGTAACGAAGTGGTATGCCTTGTCGCGGGCAAACTCATAGGCAAAAACCATCACATCGACCTGCTGGTTGTTGCTGGTCACGCGCGCGATCCCATAGGCGACCGGCAGCCCGTTGATGCTGAAGCGCTTGATCTCCTGCGGCGCGATCTGCTGCTGGTTTCCGGCGACTGCGGCAAACCCCGCCCGCACATAGGCATCGAGATCGCCGTTATAGGTCCCGCCGGCAAATTGCGCCTTGCCCGATTGGCCTGCGATCGAAACTGCGCGCGTGCCATTGACCATGTAGAAGCCATCGGGAATCTGGAACGAAAGCCGCAGTTCGGGATGGACGAAATTGCGCCCGTCGATGACGCCCTGCCTGGGATCGTCACCGGAGGTCAGCCCGGAAATACGCGAGAGAAACAGGTCGCGGTTGGTCGTTGCCGATGCACTGGCACCGGCCCGGTTGCGGGCGTCGCGGACGCGAGAAGCTGGATCGGGGTGGGTCGATGCCCATTCGGGAACCTGATTATTGGTGCCGCGCAGCTGGGCTTCGAGCACGTTCTGGCGAGCAAGGCTCTCCAGCACGGTCGACATCGCGCGCGGATCATATCCCGCCTTGCCGAGATAAGAGATGCCCAGATTGTCCGATTCGATCTCATGCGCTCGCGAATATTGCAGGGTCAGCAGCTGCGAGCCTTGCGAGAACACCTCCTGACCAAGTCGGCCAAGCGAAGAATCGCCCAACAGCACGCCAGAAAGGATCGTGCCGAGTACGCCGATCACCGAATTGCGAGTCGCGGCCTTTTGCCTCTTGTTGGAGTGGCGCGCCGCGACATGGCCGACTTCGTGGCCGAGCACGGCGGCAAGCTCGGCTTCGCTGTTCATCAGCGAAGCCAGCTGGCGCGTTACGTAAACGTAGCCTCCGGGGATCGCGAAGGCATTGTTGACCGAGGAATTGAGCAGGGTGACGGTGAAATCGTCCCGCGCTCGCGACAGGCCGGACTGGATCGCGATGTTCTTGCCGACCTGCTCGACGTAGCTCGCAGTGGTTCCGGACATTGCACCGCCAAATTCCGCGAGCAATTCAGGGTGTGCCTTGGCGCCCTCCTGCTTGTCGGTTGCGCTGATAGATGTGACCGTTGCGGGGAGGCTGGCGCTCCTTGTCCTGGCTTCGGCTGCGGGCAGCCCGATCTGGGGCCCAAGAATCAGTGCCGCGCTAGTTGCGACCCTAATGCCTCGCGAGGCAAAGCTGCGTGGACTGGGCATGTATCTGATTTCCTCTTCCCTTTTCGCGAAAACCGTCCGCCACTGCAGAGGTTCCACAATTTGTCGCAGCCATTTGCGATTGCCGCTCAGCCACCACCCAACGGATGACGCTCGTTCACAAGCGCGACCAGTCTTGCACTTTCAACATGCGTGTAGATTTGTGTCGTGGCAATGTCGGCATGGCCGAGGAGCATCTGCAAGACGCGAAGGTCGGCCCCGCCTTCAAGCAGGTGTGTGGCAAATGCGTGGCGCAGGACATGCGGCGACACCTTTTCAGGCGATATGCCTGCACCGACTGCCAATGCACGCAATAATTGGAACAGCCGCACGCGAGTGAGATGCCCAGCGGCTGCCCTTGAAGGGAAGAGGAACCTGCCGCCGCTGCCACGCAGCGCCAGCCAGCGCGAGAGTGCCGTGCGAGCCCTGCCGCTGATCGGCACCATGCGCTGCTGCCCGCCCTTGCCGGTAATCGTTAGCAACGGCGCATCGCGCGGCACAGCAGCCATCGGCAGGCCAACCAGCTCGCTCGCCCGCAACCCGGAACCATAGAGCAGTTCTAGCAAGACCAGCATGCGCACCGCGTCCGGTCGATCCCCACTCGCCTGATGTTCGGCAAGCTCGAACAGCAATTCGACCTCGGTTGTCGTCAAGATGCGCGGCAGAGGTCTGCGCATCCGAGGCTTGGGAAGTGACTCGGAAGGATCGTCGGCACGCAAGCCTTCATCCAGACAGAAGCCGAAGAACTGGCGCAGAGCCGAACAGCGCCGCGACAAGCTCGATGGTGCAAGATCTAGCCATGCTGAGGCCAACGATCCCAGTACCTCCTTGTCCGCGTTCACCAATTCGCCGACGATCCCCTGTGCAGCCGACAGGTCGCGGGCATAGGCGGCGAGCGTGTTCGCAGCCGCACCGCGCTCAGCCGCCATCATTTCAAGAAAGCGTTCGATTGCCACGCTGCTCTGGCCCGGCGCCGCCGTTCCGGCAGGAACCGAAGCGGATGGGGCCATGTCAGCCTCGCGCCACCGCTTCGGCGGCGATCATGCGGGCTTCGGCCTCGAGACCCACTCGGCGCAGGGCCGAAACGATGTGATAAAGATGACGCGGGGTCATTTTTTCCCAGTTCGAACCTTGCATGCCAAGACCCGCAAGCATCGCCACCATTGTCGGGCGATCAAGTTGGGCCGCACGGTCGATATAGGAGGTCCAGCGCGATTTCCGGTCAAGATCGAGTTCGAGACTCTCCTCCAAATCCGCCCTGGTGTCGGCATCGATCCGACCCAGTCCGGCAAGGCCCGCCACGAGAAATGCAGATTTGCGAGATTCGGGGCTCTCGTCATCACTCAAGAAGCTGTCGATCAGACCGCTATCGATCTCGACTGTACCTGCCGGTGCACCGACCGCAAGCAGCGCCCAGCCCTGCCCGCCTCCCTCGACGACCTTGGCCCAGCGCGCCGCGTTGCGATCGAGCCCCGCCGTCAGCATCGATGCGATCAGTTCGCCCGATTGATCGGCCAGTGCGGCATCGACCGGAAGGCGCGCTGCGGCATAGGCAGTGAGGACCTGGCGCGAATAACGCCGCGGCTCGTCAGGAGCGCTGTTCCAGATCGTCTGGATCGCGTTGCTGCGAGCGCCGGCATCGACCAGCACATAGGCCTTGCGAAGTGTCTCGGCGCGATCGTACAAATCGCCTTCGATGTCCTGGGCAGCGTGGATTTGCCCATAGAGATCGACCATCGCCGAACTCGATAGTATCCCGCGTCCAGCCGCATAATCCGAGACTTTGCCACGATCCACTAGGCCGAGCATCGGTGCGAGCGCGGCAGCGCCCGCAAATCGCCCGTTTGCCAGATCTACAAGCTTTTCCGGGGGACGCAGTCCGAGCGCGATGGCAAGGCCATAGCGCCACGAATTCATCGAACTGACCTTGTCCCACTCGATGGTGACGGCCCGGCGAGATTGGCCGACCGCTCCCGCGTAGCGCTGGGCGAGCAGCACGTCGATGTCGGGCAACGCGTCGCCACGGAGCGCATTGTCGAGCCGCGATAGCGCCGCCCGTCCGTCGCCGCGCGCCGCGCTGCAAATGTCGTTGGCGGCCTCCCATTGGGGGTCTTCACGCGTCGCCCGCCGCTTGATGAGAACAGGACACACGCCGGTGAAATCGGCCGTTCCGACATAGGCATTGAAGGCGGCGTTGGTGAGAATTGCGGTATAGTTGTCGACATCGACATCCTGCACCAGCGCGCGGGCGGCTTCCATCTCGCCCATGCGGACAAGTAAGGACGCTCTGAGGCCAGCAAAATCAGCCGGATTCATCCCCTTGGGCGCATCGAGCCGCGACGAGAGGGCACGCCGGAGCAGGATATGTCCCCAGCGCGAAACAATCTGACCGCGATTGCCGGACAACATCGTGCGCGCAAGCGAGGGATCCAGTCCCGCCATAGAGTCGGCGGGCAGACCTCCCTCGGTCGTGTCGAGCATGCCGACCTGCTCGGTGGCGCGGCGCGCCCCAGCGGGAATATCGAATTTCGGCTCAAGCCCCAGCGCTTCCTCGAATTCCTCCGGGGTCATTTTCGCGAGTTCTTCGAGTGTCGGCAGGCGCTTGAGCAATTCCGGGGCGACAGCTGCGGTGCCGCCTCCGCCCTCGAGCGCGCCCAGACCAGGCGACACGCCCGATGGGAGCGACGGGCTCGCCGAACGCGAGCTGGTCGCGGCCCCGCCTCCCTTTGAAGCCGTTGCCGAAGGAGCAGCTGGCGCGGGCGCGGCAGTTGGCGCCGGAGCAGGCGCAGGGTTATCAAAACCAGGCGGCAACAGCGATTCGGGCGCGCGCTGAGCCAATGCCCAGCCCGAAGCCGTGGCCAGCGCCACCCCCGAGATAAACCAGCGCAACTTCATTGCGGAAGCTCGAGCACGGCCACGGGATGCGACATCTCGCGCAGTTCCTGCGGTCCTCCGGCAATCCATGACAGCACGGCGACTGTAATGACTGCTGCGCCAAAAATGGCGCCAGCCCAGGCCATGCCTCGTCTCGACTTGCTCACTCGCGTCCCTCGCAATGGTTGCAAGGCCGGTTAGCGCAACTATAGGCTGGCCTGCAATGGAACATCTTCCCAACTCAAGCGATCCGGCGTGGATTTCCGCGCTTGCGGCACGGATCGACCGGCCTGTCGTGCTTGTGGGAATGATGGGCGTTGGCAAGTCGAGCGTCGGCAAGCGCCTCGCATCGCTGCTCGGCTTTCGGTTTGTCGATGCGGACGACGAGATCGAAGAGGCCGCACAGATGACCATTCCGGAAATCTTCGACGCGCACGGAGAAGACTATTTTCGCGACGGTGAGCGGCGGGTGATCGCGCGCCTCATGGGTGATCAAAGGTCGGGCACGGTTATCGCGACCGGCGGCGGCGCCTTCTGCAACGACGAAACCCGCGCTCAAATCCTTGGCGAGGGTATTGCCGTCTGGCTCGACAGCGACATCGACACACTCGTCGAACGCACCGCGCGCAAGAACAACCGTCCGTTGCTTCAGGGCGGCAACCCGCGCGACATCCTGGCTCGCCTGCGCGAGGAGCGGTGTCCCTATTACAGCCAAGCTCCGATCGAGGTGCATAGCGGCAATGGTCCTCATTCCGATACGCTCCGAAAGATTCTGGAAGGGATCGATTCATGGCTGTGATCCCGGTCGATGTGGCAGGCCGACCCTACGAAGTCCGGGTGGAAGCCGGGCTACTTTCCGAGCTTGTCCCGAACTGCCGAGGCCTGCTGCGAAAGCGCGAAGTCGCGATAGTCACCGACACCAACGTCCACGCCGCATGGGGCGACGTGATCGAGGCTGCCCTGCGCGATCACGGCCACGAGCCGCACTGGCGCGTGCTACCTGCGGGAGAGCAGACCAAGGCGTGGGACACGCTGGCATCGACGATCGATTGGTTGCTGGCGCTGGGCATAGAGCGCGGCGACCATGTGCTCGCGCTCGGCGGAGGGGTGATCGGCGACCTGACCGGATTTGCCGCTGCGATCCTCAAACGCGGCTGCCAGTTCATCCAGCTTCCCACGTCGCTCCTCGCGCAGGTGGATTCGAGCGTCGGCGGCAAGACCGCGATCAACACTCCCGCAGGCAAGAACCTGGTTGGCGCATTCCACCAGCCCGTGCTGGTTCTCGCCGATCTTGCCGCACTCGACACCCTGCCCGAGAGAGAGCTGCTCGCAGGCTATGCCGAAGTGGTGAAATACGGGCTGATCGGCGATGCCGATTTCTTCGCCTGGTGTGAGGAAAACGGAGCGGCCCTTCTCGCCGGGGACTCGCGCGCTCGCGAATATGCCGTTGCACACAGCGTAACGCACAAGGCGCGGATCGTCGCGGAGGACGAGCGCGAAACCACCGGAACGCGCGCCTTGCTCAACCTGGGTCACACCTTCGGCCACGCGCTGGAAGCCGAGACGGGATACTCCTCTGGCCTGCTCCACGGTGAGGCAGTGGCTTTGGGCATGGTGCTGGCAGCGCGCTATTCAGCAAGGCTCTCGCTGATGCCCAAGGTCAGCGCCGATCGCATCGCTAGGCACCTCGATACGGTGGGTCTGCGCAGCAACCTTGCAGCGCTGGCCCTGGATTGCGACGGGTACACGCTTGTCGCGCACATGCTTCACGACAAGAAGATGGATGCG
>CAMDQY010000120.1 GCA_945906005.1 Novosphingobium sp. Chol11
AGCCAGGCCGGTCGTTCAGTTTCGTGCCGTCGAAGCGCGCGCCATTACTGCGGACCGACCTGCAAGGCAAGGGGATTCGGCGCTTCCGGGACCCGATGGCCTTCCCGCATCGTCGATCCTCTGGCACAGGGTCCAGCAAGACTTTCGGGAGACTAGACCAATGGCAATCGTTCACACCTATGACCTGACCGCCGCGACCGGCAAAGCGGACGATCTTGGCGAGGCGCTCGAGGCGCTGGGCGAAGCGGTCAAGTCCATTGCCGGATCGCAAGGTACGATGCTGCTGCGCGATGTGAAAGTGCCGCAACGCTTCGTGTTCCTCGAATTCTGGGCCGACGAGGCCTCGCGCAATGCGGCTGGCTCGCAATTGCCCAAGCAGGTAATGGGCCGGATCATGGGCTCGGTGACGGGAGCCATCGGCATGGCGGATTACGAGCGGGTGGCGGGGTAGATCAGGCAATCAGTGATCGCAGGCCAAGGCCTCGATCACGTCCTCGAGCCGCGCCGGATCGCCCAGCGCGATGACGTGGCCGTCCGAGCCTTGGTGCAGCGGATCGCCGTTCCAGTCGCACATCATGCCGCCCGCGCCTTCGACCACGGGGACGAGCGCGGCCCAGTCGTGCAACTTGAGCCCCGCCTCGCAAACAATGTCGAGATGGCCAGAGGCGAGCAGCGCATAATTGTAGCAATCTCCGCCCATCATCATGCGCTTGTGATCGGTGCGCGCGGCAAGCGCCATGAAATGCTGGCCCTGATGCTCGTCGAAATAGTGCGGCCCGGTGGTCGCCAGCATGGCGTCCGACAGCTCGCGGCACACCCGCGTGCGAACCTCGCGCCCGTTCAGAAGCGTCGGCCTGCCGCTCGCACCGATCCAGCGTTCCTTGAGAATCGGCTGGTCGATCATGCCGAGCACCGGAAAACCGCCGACCACGAGCGCAATCAGGGTACCGAAAATCGGCCGCCCGCCGATGAACGAAACGGTGCCGTCGATCGGATCGAGCACCCAGGTGCGGCTTGACGAACCCTGTTCCTCGCCGAACTCCTCGCCGATCACGCCGTCACGCGGCGCTTCGGCCTTGAGCAGGCGGCGCATGGCTTCCTCAGCGGCGCGATCAGCGATGGTTACGGGAGTAGCATCCCCCTTGCGCTCCGTAGCCTCGAGCGAGCGGAAGTGCGGGCGGATCGCCTCGCCTGCCACCTCGGCAAGCCGGTGCGCGAGGGCGATGTCGGCATCAAAGTTCATGGTGCTGGAGTTCTCAGCGGCTGGCCGTTGACCACGACCCATGTCGAGACTGCGCGCATGCCGTCCGCGCCAGCCACGCCCGCGTGTGCCGCGCCTGGTGCGATCCTCACTCCCTGTCCCGCACTGAGCACCACGTCTGGCTTTCCTTCGACCGTTAGCGTGCCCGAGCCGCCCATTACGTATAGGAACTCCTCGCCCGAATGTCGGTGCCTGGGAATAACCATTCCCGGCGTCACAACCAGATCGCCCAGCACCAGGTGATGCCCCGGCGCGGCTGCAATCGGCCTCTCTAGCACGGGCGTTCTGCCGACCGGCGGCTGGTAAATTGCGACGGCGGTTCCCGGTTGCGTGGAAGCGCAGGCCGCCAGCAGGCAACAACCAAGTGCCGCAAAGCGACGCATCAGTCGAACAGGCTCGAAACCGAGCTTTCATCGGCAATGCGGCGGATCGCTTCGCCCAGAAGCGGCGCGATCGGAAGGACGCGGATCACCTTGGATGCCTTGGTCCCCTCGGTCGGCAGAATCGAATCGGTGATGACCAGTTCGGTGAGCGCCGAACCGTCGACTCGCGCCACCGCCCCGCCAGACAGTACACCGTGCGTGATATAGGCAGCGACCGAGGTCGCACCGCCATCGACCAGTGCCTGCGCCGCGTTGCACAGCGTGCCGCCCGAATCGACGATGTCGTCGATCATAATGCATGCGCGTCCTGACACGTCGCCGATGATGTTCATCACCTCGGAACTGCCGGGCTTGTCACGGCGCTTGTCGACGATGGCGAGCGGCGCGTTGTCGAGCCGCTTGGCGAGCGCGCGGGCTCGCACCACGCCGCCGACATCGGGTGAGACGACGGTGATGTCCCTCGCCCCGTTGCGGGCAAGAATGTCAGCCGCCATCACGGGCGCGGCATAGAGGTTGTCTGTCGGGATATCGAAGAAGCCCTGGATCTGACCGGCATGCAGATCGATCGAGAGCACTCGGTCCGCCCCTGCCTCGGTAATGAGGTTGGCGACCAACTTTGCCGAGATCGGCGTGCGCGGGCCGGGCTTCCGGTCCTGCCGGGCATAGCCGAAATAGGGCACGACTGCTGTAATCCGCTTGGCCGATGCGCGGCGCAGCGCATCGATGCAGATCAGCAGCTCCATCAGGTTGTCGTTGGCCGGAAAGCTGGTCGGCTGGACCACGAACACGTCCTCGCCGCGCACGTTTTCGTGGATTTCGACGAACACTTCCTCGTCTGCGAAGCGGCGCACGGAAGCATCGGTGAGCGGCAGTTCGAGATAGCCCGCAATCGCTCGTGCAAGCGGCAGGTTGGAGTTGCCAGCTAGTATCTTCATCGCGCTGTCCCCGTTAGCGGCCCTGCGAATCCCTCAGCGGGCCGTGTTCCCGCCTCTAGTCCGCCGTCACGGGATTGCAACATGGCGCTAGGGACTAGGTGGGGAAAGGGGCGCGCACAAGCGCGACCGTCAATCCTTGAAGGCAGCGCGGTGCTCGGCCTTGATCCAGCGCACCGTGCCCGATGAGGCGCGCATGACGACGCTTTCGGTGGTCATCGTGCCGTTGCGCAGGCGCTTGACTCCGTCGAGCAGCGATCCGCTGGTCACGCCGGTCGCGGCGAAGATGCAATCGCCCTTGGCCAGTTCATCGCGGGTGTAGATCTTGTCCAGGTCCTCGATCCCCCATTTGCGAGCTCGCGACTTCTCGTCGTCGTTGCGGAACAGCAGGCGCCCATTGAACTGCCCGCCGACGCAGCGAAGCGCCGCTGCCGCCAGCACGCCTTCGGGCGCGCCGCCAGAGCCCATGTACATGTCGATCGTGGTGTCCTCGTCGGTCACCGCGATCACGCCGGCCACGTCGCCGTCGCCAATCAGGACGACACCGCAACCGATGCCGCGCAACTCGGCGATCAGGTCGGCATGGCGCGGCCGGTCGAGCACGCAGACGATGATATCGCTGGGCTGCACGCCCTTGGCCTTGGCCACGGCCTCGACGTTCTGGGTCGGGGTCCTGGCGAGATCGATGATGCCGTCGGGATAGCCGGGACCGACCGCGAGCTTGTCCATGTAAACGTCGGGTGCATTGAGCAGGCAGCCTTCTTCGGCGGCAGCGAGCACGGCCAGCGCGTTCGGCCCAGCCTTGGCGGTGATCGTGGTGCCTTCGAGCGGATCGAGCGCGATGTCGATCTTCGGACCTTTGCCTTTCGCGCCGCCGACCTTCTCGCCGATATAGAGCATGGGTGCCTCATCGCGCTCACCCTCGCCGATCACCACGGTGCCGTCGATATACAGCTCGTCGAAGGCCTTGCGCATCGCCTCGACTGCGGCATGATCGGCGGCCTTCTCGTCACCGCGCCCGATGAGGCGCGAGGCGGCGATGGCGGCGGCTTCGGTGACGCGCACCATTTCCATCACGAGGACGCGGTCGAGAACCTTGCTGGCGGCGGTGTCGGTCATCTTGGCTTTTTCCTCTTCCCGTTCGGATCGTGCCAGCCGATTAGCCAGCGAACAATGCGATGTCGAGCGGCCCGACGCTAGTTCCTTGTTGTCGCATCGCTTGTTGCGAAAAACCGGTTCCCACTTTTTCGCGCGATGCTCTCGTCAGTCGCCGATGATGCCCATCCACATCGGCGGCGCGGTCAGGCTGTCGGAATGATCCAACAAGCGCAACGCGGCGGCAATCGATGCCTCGGGGCATTCGTGGGTTACCATTACCACCAGAACCTCGCCGCCTTCCTCGTGCCGCCCCTGCTGGATGAGGCTTTCGATCGAGACGCTGGCATCGCGCATCGCCGCGGTAATCTCGGCGAGCACGCCGGGCCGGTCGGCGACGGTGAAGCGAAGGTAGGCGCGGCTGAGACGACTGCCCGAAGCAGCGGGCACCATGGCCTCGAGCCCCGCGACGGGAATCGAAAAGGCGCGGTCTGCCTCGAAGCCGGTGTCCATTCCCCGGGCGATGTCGATGATGTCGGCGACCACCGCACTTGCGGTCGGGCCGTCACCCGCACCCGCGCCCTGGAATAGCAGCCGCCCGGAGAAATTGCCTTCGACCACCACGGCATTGGTCGCGCCATCGACATGGGCGAGCAGGTTGTCGAATGGAACCAGATGCGGTTGGACCCGCTGGAACAGGTGCCCATCGTCGGCCTCGGCCATGCCGATCAGGCGGATGACATAGCCGAGTGCTTCGGCCTGGGCGATGTCGGCGGCAAGGATCCGCGAAATGCCGCTCACTTCAACAGAGGCAAAGTCGATCCTTGATCCAAACGCAATGGCGGACAGGATCGACAGCTTGTGCGCTGCATCGGTGCCCTCGATATCGAATGTGGGATCGGCCTCCGCATAACCCATGGCCTGGGCCTCCGCGAGCACTTCGGCGAAATCGCGCCCGGTGTCTTCCATGGTCGAAACGATGTAGTTGCAGGTGCCGTTGAGGATGCCGTAAAGTCGCTCGATCCTGTTGGCGGCAGCGCCCTCGCGCAGCCCTTTGATCACCGGAATGCCGCCCGCCACAGCCGCTTCGAAGCGCAGCGGTGCGCCGTGTTCCTCGGCAAGCGCGGCCAGTTCCATGCCGTGATGTGCGATCATCGCCTTGTTGGCCGAGACCAGCCCCTTGCCCTGGCGCAGGGCATTACGGGCCAGAGTCAGCGCCGGTCCGTCCGAACCGCCGACCAGTTCGACCACGACATCGACATCGTCGCGCGCGGCCATGGTGGTGAGATCGTCCTGCCATTCATAGGGCGACAGGTCGACGCCGCGGTCCCTGTTACGGTCGCGCGCGCTGACGGCGCTGATCGCGATTGGCCGCCCCGCACGCCGCGTGATAAGCTGCGCGTTGGTCTCGATCAGGCGGATGACTCCGCTGCCAACGGTGCCAAGACCGGCGAGCGCGATCCTGAGAGGTTCTGCCATGCGTTTCCCTTCCGGGAGATGCAACTAGTGCAGCCGCGCCGGATTGGCCAGAGTCTTGCTCTCAGGCGAGCGCGGCCTTGAGGTCCTCGGCAAGATCGAGCCGTTCCCAGGGGAACAGGTCACCTTCAGGCTGTCGTCCGAAATGGCCATAGGCGGCGGATGGGCGATAGATCGGCTTGTTGAGGCCAAGGTGCGTACGAATTGCGCGCGGCGTCAGTCCGCCCAGCTTTTCCATCCGCATGATCGCCGCTTCGATCTTGTCGTCGCCGACCGTGCAGGTGTCGTGGGTATCGACATAGAGCGACAGCGGCTTCGATACGCCAATGGCATAGGCAAGCTGGATCGTGCAGCGAGTAGCGAGCCCGGCCGCGACGATGTTCTTGGCAAGGTAGCGGGTGATATAGGCCGCCGAGCGATCGACCTTGGTCGGGTCCTTGCCCGAAAATGCGCCGCCGCCATGCGGAGCCGCACCGCCGTAGGTGTCGACGATGATCTTGCGGCCGGTAAGGCCCGCGTCGCCGTCCGGCCCGCCGATCTCGAAACTTCCGGTCGGGTTGATGTGGTAAACAGTCTCGCGCAGCAGCACCGGCGGAATCACCTCGGCAACCACGCGCTTCACATAAGCATGGAGTTCGGCTTCCTGTTCGCCCTCGTCATAACCCTTGGCGTGCTGGGTCGAGACCACGATTGCCGTCGCCGCAACCGGCAGGCTGCCTTCGTAGCGCAGCGTGACCTGGCTCTTGGCGTCGGGTTCGAGGAACGGTGCCGCGCCCGAATGGCGGTCGGCAGCCATGCGCTCTAGTATCTTGTGACTGTAATAGAGCGTTGCCGGCATCAGATCGGGAGTTTCGTCGGTCGCGTAACCGAACATGATGCCCTGGTCGCCCGCGCCCTCGTCCTTGTTGCCACTGGCATCCACGCCCTGGGCGATATGCGCCGACTGGCCGTGCAGATGGTTGAGGAAAGTCAGCGTCTCCCAGTGGAAACCTTCCTGCTCGTAGCCGATTTCGCGCACCGTGTTGCGAACGGTCTGCTCGATCTCGTCGAGCGCTCCGGGCGCCCATTTCCCGTCCTCGTGAACGCCCTTGCAGCGGATTTCCCCTGCCAGCACCACAAGCTGCGTGGTCGTCAGGGTCTCGCAGGCGACGCGCGCCTCTGGATCCTTGGACAGGAAAAGATCGACGATGGCGTCGGAAATCTGGTCCGAAACCTTGTCGGGGTGCCCTTCGGAAACGCTTTCGGAAGTGAACAGGTAATCTTTTCGCATGGTTCGTCCGCTGTGCCGATGATGTTGAGACAGTGATATAAAGAAATCTTTATGTCACTGCGTCTCTAGCACGCCCGCGCCGCAAGGCAACCGCGCATGCGACGAGCATGGCGAGCGCCATGCCGAGCGGCAGCAGGTTGCCGAAACGTGCGAACGGCGTAGCCTCCTCCGCAGGCGGTATCCTGCCATCGATCCGACCCGCCTGGTGGCGCGGGATCGAGGCGCGCACCAGTCCATCAGCATCGATCACCGCGCTGATACCATTGGTGGTGGAACGCAGAACCGGCAATCCCTCTTCGATTGCGCGCATCCGGGCTTGGGCGAGGTGCTGCGGCGGTCCCCATTCACCGAACCAGCCGTCATTCGAGGGATTAAAGATGAAATCGGGCCGAACCAGTGGGTCGACCACTTCGCCCGAAAACACGATCTCGTAGCAGATTTGCACGCCTGCCTTGCCATATGGCCCTAGATCGAGGGTGCGCGGCCCAGGACCCGGCCAGAAATCGAGCGATCCCGACACCAGTCGCCGCATACCCAGAGGTTCAAGCAGGCCTCGCAACGGCAGGTATTCGCCGCCAGGCACAAGGTGCGCCTTGGAATAACTCGCGAGCAGATTGCCTCTGGAATCGAGCGTGGTGACAGAATTGCGCGCGGCGACATCGTCGCCCTGTTCGATCACGAGATCGACCGCGCCGGTCATCAGCACGCTGTACGGTCCGATCACCCGCCCAATCCGCTCGCGCGCCAGGGCTGGATCGCCGCCGTAGTTCATCAAGCGATATAGCCAGCGCGGATAGCCGTCGCGCAGATAGTCGGCGAGGCCCGATTCCGGCCAGAACACCATCCGCTGCGTATTGGCGACGCGCGGCAGACTCTGGTTCGCCAGCTTGATGAAATTGGCTTCGTAAAACCGCGAATCGTTGACGTGTTCCTGCCTGATGTCGGGCTGGACAAGAGTGAACTCGCGGCCGCCCTCGCGCCGTTCAATCCATGTCGCGGGCATGGTCATCGAGGTCGCGAGCAGTGCGGTCATTGTAATGCCGCTGAAGGCTAGGGCGACGCGCTGACGAGGGTTGGCGATGCAAGCGGTGCGGACGAGCCAATGCGCCAGCGCAGCGATCAGCACCAGCAGGCCTGTCAGGCCATAGGTGCCAATCCAGGGCGCGAGTGCAGCCAGTCCCTGCACGTCGAACGGACCGAGCAGCGCCACGCCGAGCGGGTTCCAGGCAAAGCCGGTGAAAACCCAGCCGCGCATCCATTCGGTGACGATCCAGCAGCCGGCCAGAGCAAGACCAAGCCATGGTTTGCTTGCGTCCTGTTTCGGCGAGAGCCTATGCACCAGCGACCAGGCACCACTCGCGGCAAGGGCTGGATAGATCGCCAAAAAGAGCGACAGCCCAGCCACAGCGACGCCGCCCAGCCATGCGGGCATTTCCGATTGGTAAGTGAAAGCCGTGGCTATCCACGTGTTGCCCACGGCGAAATGGCCAACCCCGAAGAGCCAGCCCAGGGCCAAGGCCTCCCAGCGACTGCGCGCACGTGCAAGCAGCTCTACGAACACGGAAACGGCGATAATGGTCAGTGGCCACAGCGCCAGCGGCTGGAAACCGCAGGCCGCGAGCGCACCGAGCAAGAGCACAACAATCGATGCCAGTAGGCGCGGGCGCGCGGAAACAAGGCGCATCACTGGATCGGGAATGAAGCGAAGCGCGGGCATGCGCTCCGATTCATAGACGCGCCGACGGAGCACGCCAAGTAATTGCCCCCGGACCGTCAACCAAAGCCGCGAATTAGCCTACCGCTTCAAGCGACTCGTCATTCCCGTCGGTATCGCGCGGCTTGCGCGTGCGGCGGCGCGGTTTGGCCGGAGCTTCTTCCTCAAGATCGACGCTTCCGGCACCGA
>CAMDQY010000121.1 GCA_945906005.1 Novosphingobium sp. Chol11
CCCGCGCGCAGGCCATCGTCGATATCGTGGTTGTCATAGGCGATGTCGTCACTGAGCGAGGCCACCTGCGCCTCAAGTGAAGACCATCTGCCAAGTTCGAGGGGCCATGCCTCGTCGAGCTGCGCAAGAGCCCAGTTAGGCTCGCTCACCGGGCCATTGTGCTTGGCCAGCCCTTCGAGCGATTCCCAGGTGAGGTTGAGGCCATCGTGTTCGCAATAGGGCGATTCGATCCGCATCAGCGTTCGCAAGGTCTGCGCATTGTGGTCGAACCCCCCGGCCTTGGTCAGCGCGGCATCGAGCGCTTCTTCGCCGGCATGACCGAACGGTCCGTGGCCGATGTCGTGAGCCAGCGCGAGGGTCTCGGTCAGATCCTCGTTGAGACCAAGCGAGCGGGCGATCACACGCGCGATCTGCGCGACCTCAAGGCTGTGGGTTAGGCGGACGCGGTAATGGTCGCCATCGGGAGCGACGAACACCTGGGTCTTGTAGCGCAGCCGCCTGAAGGAGATCGAATGGATGATGCGATCGCGATCACGCTGGAATGCATCGCGTGGCCCGCGCGCAATCGCGTTCTCGATGGGAAATTCCCGGCCGCGAGAGCGCTCCGGAAACGAGGCGTATAGCGCAGGCGTCACTCAACCTTCACCCAAAATCCAGTCGACCGCTGCATCGGCATGAATACGTGTGCAGTCGAAGATCGGCAGGACATTGGCGTCGACATCGACGATCATCTCCAGTTCGGTGCAGCCAAGCACGATCGCTTCGGCGCCTTCCTGTTCCAGCACGGTGATGATGGTCTTCAATTCGCGTTCGGACTGTCGAGTGGCCTTGCCGAACAGAAGCTCGTCGTAGATGATCCGGTCGAGCGTCTCGACGCGTTTCATGTCGGGTGGCAGCAGCTCGATGTCGCGCGAGACGAGCTTCTGGCGATAGAAGCTCTCAAGCATGACGTTGCGCGTGCCGAGCAGTGCCGCACGCTTGACACCGCCCTGCACCATGCGGTCTGCGACGCATTCGGCGATGTGCAACACCGGGACCGAAACCGCCGATGCCACCGCACCGTAAACCTTGTGCATCGAGTTTGCACCGATCAGCACCGCTGTGGCTCCAGCTTGTTCGAGCCTTCGAGCACTGTCGGCCAGAACCTCTCCGGCCCGCGCCCAATCCTGCGCACTCGACAGGCGGCTGAGCTGCGAAAAATCGAGGCTTTCGATCAGCATTGGCGCGCTCGTTTCCATTCCGGCGCGCGACTGGATGCCGCGATTGATCTGATCGTAATAGGTCCGCGTCGAATACCAGCTTAGCCCGCCGATGAGGCCGATCTTGCGCACCGGGTCACTTCCTTCCGTGAGGTCCGTTTCGGGAGTTGTCCGCCACCTACCGGCTGGGGCCGGTGACGTCCAGACGGGGCTTACTGGGTAACGCTTTGTCGCTCACAGGAAATGCGTGGATTCGTGCGTCTGAAATTCGAAAAAAAATGTGATTGGCAAAGCGCGGCTGAGAGGAGCAGGTAGCCACTCGTCGGGGGGATTATGTGAAACCAAAAATTCTGACAACCATCGTCGGCTATACGCCGAGGCAATTCGGCGCGGATGCCCTCGCCGGACTGACCGTCGCGCTTGTCGCGCTGCCGCTGAGCATTGCCATCGCCATCGCTTCGGTAGCGCCGCCAGCGGCCGGCCTCGTCACAGCAGTGATCGCCGGCTTCTTGATATCTGCACTTGGAGGAAGCCGGGTACAGATCGGCGGTCCAACCGGGGCATTCATCGTGGTGGTCTATGGTGTCATCCACGATCACGGCTACGATAGCTTACTGGTCGCGACATTGATGGCTGGCGTCATCTTGCTTGTTGCAGGCCTTTTGCGAGCCGGTCGGCTTATCCGCCATGTGCCCGAAGCCGTCATAGATGGCTTCACCATCGGGATTGCGATTGTCATCGCAGTCGCCCAGACCAAGGACCTTGCTGGGATGACGGGCGGCGCGCTGCCAGCCGACTTCCTGCCAAAGGTTGAGGCTCTGTGGGCGATCAGTGACACGATCGATCCCGTTGCCTTGATACTTGGTTTGTGCTGCGTGACCGCGATCCTCGTGCTGCGCAGGTTCGCGCCCAAAATCCCCTGGCTGGTCATTGTCGTCGCGCTGGCGAGCATTGCTGCGCCGTTTGCCTTTCCGACGGTAGAGACCGTGGCTGGACACTACGGAGCGCTTCCCAAAGGCTTGCCCTTTCCCGCAATGCCGGAGATCGAGCTTGGCAAGGTTCCGCAACTCATTCCCGCAGCACTGACAATTGCCTTTCTGGCCGGAATTGAATCGCTGCTTTCCGCGATTGTCGCCCACCGGATGATTGGAGCCGCGCATCGCTCCAATGCAGAACTTATTGCCCAAGGCGTGGCGAATATCGCTTCCCCGCTGTTCGGCGGACTGCCAGCGACTGGCGCAATCGCACGAACCGCGACCAACGTTAATGCAGGTGGCCGAACGCCGGTGGCCGGCATGATCCATGCGCTTGTAATTCTGGGAGCCCTGGCGATTGCCGCGCCGCTTGCCGGAGCGCTCGTTTTGCCCGCCTTGGCGGCACTTCTGGTCGTTACGGCCTGGACGATGAGCGAACCGCATCGATGGCCGGAGCGTCTGCGCCTGCCCAGATCCGAGCTTGCGCTGTTGCTGCTGACTGCAGTGCTAACGGTCTTTGCCGATCTGACCGTTGCCATTGCCGTCGGTACGATGATTGGCCTTGCACTCAAGCTTGCGCGCGGAGAAATCGACCCGCCAGATTGGCATGTTCCGGTCCGATGGGGCGGAAACAAGAAAGATTAGGCGAGAGTTGCGCTCAATGTTGCAGCGCTTTGACCACGTCCTCGACCATCTTCTTGGCATCGGCGAGAAGCATCATCGTCTGGTCCATGTAGAACACTTCGTTATCGACCCCCGCGTAGCCGACGCCAGACATCGATCGCTTGATGAAGAAAATCGCCTTGGCCTTTTCCACGTCGAACACCGGCATGCCGTAGATCGGCGATGACCTGTCGGTCTTGGCGGCAGGATTGACCACGTCGTTTGCGCCGATGATGAAGGCGACGTCGGTCTGTGCAAACTCGCCGTTGATGTCCTCCAGTTCGAACACGTCGTCATAGGGCACGTTGGCTTCGGCGAGCAGGACGTTCATGTGGCCGGGCATGCGTCCTGCGACCGGGTGGATCGCATATTTGACCGTGACGCCCTGCGCCTTGAGCAGGTCCCCCATCTCGCGCAGCACATGCTGCGCCTGGGCGACCGCCATACCGTAGCCGGGGATGATGATGACCTGCTGGGCCTCCTTCATGATCCACGCCGCGTCTTCCGCCGAGCCGCGCTTCCACGGTCGGTCGATGCGTTCGCCTTCCGCACCCGAGCCGCTCTCCGCGCCGAAACCTCCCGCGATCACCGAGATGAAGCTGCGGTTCATCGCCCGGCACATGATGTAGGACAGGATTGCACCCGATGCGCCCACCAGCGCGCCCGTGATGATCATCGCGGTGTTGTGCAATGTAAAGCCCATCGCCGCTGCCGCCCAGCCCGAATAGGAATTGAGCATCGAGACGACTACTGGCATGTCCGCGCCGCCGATGGGGATTATGAGCAGGAAGCCGACCGCGAAGGCGAGCGCCAGCGCGGTCCAGAACATCCAGCCTTCGCCTGCAGCAGCCTGCGGCACCGCGGCATAGAACGCTGTGATGCCGAGGATCGCGACGATCGTGCCTAGATTGATGACGTGGCGGCCGGGCAGCAGGATCGGTGCGCCCGACATGTTGCCGTTCAATTTAGCAAAGGCGATAACCGAACCTGAGAACGTGATCGCGCCAATCGCCGCGCCAAGCATGAGTTCGACCCGGCTGACGGCAAGGATATTTCCCGCCGCATCGACAATGCCGAACCCTCCCGGATCGAGGAACGCCGCAGTCGCCACGAGAACAGCTGCCAGCCCGACGAGGCTGTGGAACGCGGCGACAAGCTGCGGCATTGCAGTCATTGCGATCTTGCGCGCGGTGGTCAGCCCGATGACTGCGCCAAGGGCAATGGCGATCAGCATTTCCGGCAGGCTGGCAATCACGTGCGTGACCAGTGTCGTCACCACTGCGATCAGCATTCCCGCCATGCCGAAGCGGTTGCCGCGCCGCGAGGCGGTTGGATGCGATAGCCCGCGCAGCGCGAGGATGAAGAAGATCCCCGCAACCAGATAGGCTATAGCGACCCAGGGATTGACCGCGTGCTCGCTCACCTGGTCTCACCCTTGCCCGCCGGCTTGTCCTTCTTCCTGAACATGGTCAACATTCGCGCCGTGACCGCGAACCCGCCGAAGATGTTGATGCTGGCAAGCGCGATACCTGCAAGTCCCAGCCATTTCGCAGCCGGCGTTCCCGAACTGGCTGCCGCAATCAGCGCGCCTACGATAATCACCGAGCTTATGGCGTTGGTCACTGCCATGAGCGGCGTGTGCAGCGCGGGCGTCACCGACCACACGACATAGTAGCCCACGAAACAGGCCAGCACGAAAATCGAGAGGATCGAGACGAAATCCATTACGTGGCCAGCAGCCTTTCGTTCACGACTCTGCCGATCCGCGGCATGGTGACCGTTTCGGGCACTGCCGAGCCGCGGGCTGCCCCCGGTGCGCGCTCGACAAGAGCCGCAATACCGGGTGTCCTGCGCATTGCCGGATCAGGACGAAATCAGCACCACGACAATTGCCGCCACCAAGAATGCGCCGATCGTGCTCCATTTGAGCAGGTTGGTGAACCCGCCGTAGGTTTCCGTCGCGCTATCCGTGTTGTTTTCCGATGCCATCAGCCCAACTCCTGCTTACCTATCGAATCCAGTGGGCAACCCGTAGCTTCGCGCTCTCTCGTGCTCAAGCCAATAACCCGGCAAGGAAGGCTTAATCGCGTCTTTACCCACTATCTCTATGGTCGACCTTCCATTGCATGAGGGCAGGCCACTCCGGATGACGGGCACGCAACAGCGACTGCTGATGCTCATTGACGACGAACCGGCGCAATGTCGGTTGATCTCGGCGCTTGCTGCGCGCGAGGGATGGCGCACGCTTATTGCCGGAGATGCTGAAACAGCAATCGCTACTCTGGGTACCCGGCAGGGCATGCAGCTTGATGCCATTATGCTCGATCACTGGGTTCCGGGCGACGATGCCTGCACCCTGATTGCCGATCTCAAGGCGCGTCGTCCTGCCCTGCTGCTGCTGATGTTGACCACAAGCGCCTCACCGCTTCTGGCGGTTGAAGCGATGCGCGCGGGCGCAACGGACTATCTTATCAAGCCAGTTTCGCCGGACCGCCTCATGCAGGCGCTGCGCGTCGCAACCACGCGCGAAACGCCGAGCAACGAGCTTGCTCCACTCACCGAAAAGATGCCGTCGCCTGCCGACTTCGATGCGATGGTCGGCGCCTCTCCGCAATTTCGCAAGGCGCTGGCCGTTGCCGCCAAGGCGGCGCGAGGGCACGGCGGTGCGCTGATCGAAGGCGAAAGCGGCACCGGCAAGGAAATGCTGGTGCGGGCCATGCACGCCGCCTCGGCACGATCGAAGGCACCGCTGCGGATCATCAATATTGCCGGAACCCCGATCAACTCCATCGAATCGGTGTTGTTCGGGCACGAAAAAGGGGCGTTTCCTGGCGCATTCGAGCAGCAGATCGGCGCTTTGCAGCACTGTGATGGCGGCACCCTGTCGCTCGACGAGGTCGATAGACTGCCAGTGGCTATTCAAGAACGTCTGCTCGAATCGATCCTGCGCAGCGATGTTCGCCCAATTGGCGCTCGGCACAGCTTCCGCATCGATGTGCACCTGATCGCGCAGAGCAACCAACTGCTGTCTGAGTTAGTCGATGCCGGGGAATTTCTTCCCGAATTGGCTTCAGCGCTCGCCCCGGTGGCAATCCATTTGCCGCCCTTGCGCGAGCGGCCAGGCGACATCTCGGCGCTAAGCCGCCACTTTCTGGCTAGGATCGGCGAACAGCCGGGTCTGCGCGAACTTGGGATTACGGAAGGTGCGCTGTCGCTGCTCGCCGCTTACGACTGGCCGGGTAATGTGCGGCAGCTCCAGGCAGTCCTGTTCCGCGCCGCAGTGTTCTGCGAAAGCGATGCGCTCACAGCTACCGATTTTCCAGAGCTTCTCGACATGATTGGCACCGAGAATCCCACGCTATTGTCCACACCGGTGCAGGAAAACACGGGCGTGATGCTTTACACTGCCGATGGCAATTTGCGACCGCTCGAGGATATCGAGGCAGACGTGATCCGGCTCGCCATCGGCCTTTACCGTGGGCGCATGACCGAGGTCGCGCGGCGGCTCGGTATCGGCCGTTCGACGCTGTACCGAAAGCTTTCGGAACTGGGCATCGACAACGCGGCGTGATTTTTGATCCGAAAACCGACTTAGGCGGAATTTCGGACAAGGCTCAGGCTTCTTCCTTCTCCACGAAGGCGAAAACATCGAGATAAGTGAGGAATGGAGGGCTGACGCCTTCGCTCTGCAGATGCTCACGCGAGAATGGCGGCGGCGGCATCTCGTGCGCGGGATCGCGACGCACACGTTCGGGAAAGTCGTGCTCGGGAATGGCTGCGCGGCCAATCAACACGAAATCTGCGCCCTCATCCAGCGCCCTCTGGGCTGAGGGGCCGCTGCGGATCTGGCCTGCGACGCCGAGCTTGGTATTGCCCCGTTCGAGTCCCGCGAAAAGCTCGGTCAGGGTCTTGCCCTTGAACTCGTCTTCCTCGGCCTGCTTGAAGCAATCCCACAACGACATGTCGATATAGTCGAGGTTGCCCTCGGCCATGAGCTGGGCGACCAGCTCAACCATTTCGCCAGTGCGAATCTGCATCCGCTCGGGCGATAGCCTGAGGCCAAGGTTGAAATCGCTGCCGCACCGGGCACGGATACCGCTGATCACCTCGCGGATCGGGCTGGCGCGGTTTTCGAGCGAGCCGCCGAAGCGGTCGTCGCGGCGATTGAGTTCGTCGCTGAGGAACTGGCACAAGATGTAGGAGTGGGCTCCGTGCATCTCAACGCCGTCAAAACCCGCACGCTGAGCCCGCTGCGCCGAAGTGATGAACGCTTCGATCATCTCCTCCACCTCGTCGGTGGTCATGGCACGACCGCCGGTATCGGCATCGTCCGACGGGCCGACTATTTCGCGGCCAGGAACGGCGCGAAGGCCGGCATGGTAAAGCTGGGCAATTGCGAGACAATCCTGCGCCTTGATGTCGCTCGCGAGGCTTGCGAGCGCAGTCTCGAACCTATCCTCGTCGAAGCCCAGCTGACCCTCGAAGCCCTTACCGCAGGGCTGTACATAGGCCGCTGCCGTCATCACCGCGCCAAAGCCGCCCTTTGCGCGCATCAGCAGCCAATCATGCTCGGCCTGAGAAAACAGGCCATCGGCATGGCTTTGCTGGTTGGTAAGCGGAGCCAGCATGAAGCGGTTCTTCATGGTGTGGCCGCTGGCGAAGGTGAGCGGTGCGAATAGGTCTGTCATGGCAGCGGCGGATGCGGCCAGCGGGGCCGAAAATCAAGTGCTCAACCCGCAAGCTGCGAAAAATCGGTGAGCGCCGCATCGCGCAGGCCGCGCCAGACGTGGCTGGCCTGCACCGTCTCGGCCACGTCGTGAACCCGCAGCAGGTGCGCGCCTGCTTCCATCGCCCGGCCCGCCAGCAGCAGCGAGCCGCCCAGCCGCTTGTGTGCGGGTGCTTCGTTCGAAAGAGCTCCGATCATCCGTTTGCGGCTCGCGCCGACCAGCAAGGGCTGGCCCAGTGCATGGAACAGCGGCAGCGCGTTGATCAGCGCCAGATTGTTTGCCAGAGACTTGCCGAAGCCGAGGCCCGGATCGAGCACGATGTTCTCGCGCGCGATACCAGCTTCAATCGCGGCATCGCGACGGTCTTTGAGCCAGTCGAATACGTCGAGCACCACGTCTGCATAGTCGCCGTTCGTATGCAGGTCGTCGCCCTCGCCCGGTGCGTGCATCAAGACCACAGGCACTGCCGCGCGTGCGACCAGCTCGATGCTGCGCGGATCGTGGCGCAGCGACGACACGTCGTTGATCATGTGCGCGCCCGCAGCCAGCGCGGCCTCCATCACTGCAGGGCGGCGCGTATCGATGCTGATCGCTGCGCCCATCGCCGCGAGCTTCTCGATGGCCGGGATGACGCGCTTCAGCTCGTCGCCTTCCCATACCGCAGCCGCACCGGGGCGGGTCGATTCTCCCCCCACGTCGATGATCGCCGCGCCTGTTTCGAGCATCAGGGCAGCATGGACGGCGGC
>CAMDQY010000122.1 GCA_945906005.1 Novosphingobium sp. Chol11
CACTGCATCCTGGCCACTGGCCCATTGTCATCGACCAACATGCCGGACATTCCGGGCCTGGGCCAGTTCCAGGGCACGATCCATCACACTGGCGCCTGGCCGCACGAGCCGGTTTCATTCGAAGGCCAGCGCGTCGTCGTCGTCGGCACCGGCTCCTCCGGCATTCAGGCAATTCCCATGATCGCAAGGGAAGCCGAGCAGCTTTACGTGATGCAGCGAACCGCCGGATACTGCGTGCCGGCGCGCAACCGGCAGCTGGATTCCGGGGAACTGGAAGCGGTCACATCGAGCTATGCTGAACTTCGGACCTATTGGCGGTCATTGCCTGCGGCGATGGGGCGCACATTTCCCCCGCCTGCCGGTATTGGCCAGACCTCTGCGCTGGCGGTGAGCGACGAGGAACGGGAGCAGGTGTTCGAGGCGGCCTGGGCGGACGGCGGATCGAGTTTCGCCCGATGCTTCTCGGACTTGACGACCAACGCCGCGGCAAGCCGCCTTGCGGCCGGGTTCATTGGCCGAAAAATCGCTGAAACGGTCAAGGATCCGGTCGCCGCCGACCTGCTGACACCGCGTCAACTGTTCGGCACCAAGCGCCTGTGCCTCGACATCGACTACTACGAAACCTACAATCGCCCGAATGTAACGCTTGTCGATGTTTCGGCGTCGCCGATTACCGAAGTTACTGAAACCGGAATCCGCGCCGGCGACCAAAACTACGATGTCGATGCCATAGTCTTTGCGACCGGCTTTGACGCGATGACCGGCGCAATCCTGAGCATGGACGTGCGGGGACGCAGGGGATTGGCGCTGGCCGATGCCTGGGCGGCAGGCCCCAAGACCTATCTGGGCCTGGGCGTTGCCGGCTTCCCCAATCTGTTCATCGTCGCCGGACCGGGAAGCCCGGCAGTCCTCTCCAACGTGATTACGGCGATCGAGCATCAGGTTGACTGGATAGCGGATTGCCTCGTGCACATGCGCGCGCACGGCATAGAAGCAATCGAGGCGGAGCAGCAGGCTCAGCAGGCCTGGGTCAAACACGTCAACGAGATTTCGAAGATGACTTTATTCTGGGAGGGCAATTCCTGGTATCTGGGCGCAAATATCGTCGGCAAGCCGAGGGTTTTCATGCCCTATGTCGGTTTCCCGGCCTATGTGGCAAAGTGCTCCGCCGCCGCTGCGAGCGGATACGAAGGCTTCGCGCTCAGCCCCCAGCTTGTACCTGCCGATTGATTCAGGGCTTTCCGCAGTACTCGTCGAGCATCCTTTGAAAATGGGCGTTCTGCTTTTCCTGGATCGGATTGTACGTCGCGCCCCTGAAACCGCGCGATTTCATGCCTGTGTTCACCGCCTCCATGTTCTCGAAATCTTCCTCAAGGAACGGGTTGTTGCCCTTGAATACCTCGAAGTTCTCGAAAAAGCTGGGTTCCTCAGGCCCTTTGTAGTCAGCAGGATACCGGCCCAACGACCAGATATCGACATAGGACTTGTCACGATCCTTGGGGTCCGGAAGCGCGCGATAGACCAGCGCACCGTCCGGCGAGGGCAAAATGAGGAAGTTGGGGAAAATGTGCCAGTCGATGCCCGCCATCTTCCAGGCTTCCATAGTCAGTTCGGGCGGATAGGAAGCGCCGCTCTTCTCGGTTTCCTCGATAATGTAGGCATAGAATTTCGCCATGATTTCTTCAGGCGGGGTATCGCCCGGCAAGTCCTTGATCCTGTCTGCCGCCGTCATGGTGGGATCGAGCGTCAAGGCAAACAGCGTGTCATACTGGTGGGCCATGTTGGCCCACAGGCTTTCCTGCACGGACTTGCTGGTCTTCCAGGTCTTCGATCCGCGCACGCGGTATTCGGTTAGCCCCCTGCTTTCGGCCCAGAAGACGCCGTGCGGGCCATGCGCGCCTGCAGGCGAGTAGTTGCCGCGATAATTGACGCCCAGTTTGTGGGTTTCGCCGACGTGATAGCCTTCGTTGAAGGCTTCGATATAAGTCTTCCAGTTGATTGGCGCGTGTATACGTGCCCAGAACCTTGGCCTGCAGTCCTGCAATCGGAAGGGATCGAGAAACTCTGCGACGGGGGCAAGCCAGCTTTCAAGCGATTCCGCGTCGGGATCAAGGTTCACGAATACAAACCCACCCCAGCGGCCAACCCTGATCTGCGGGATGGAAAGCGCGGCCTTGTCAAAGGCCGGGCAGCCCTCCCAGTCCTCCTCGTTGGTGATGCTGGCCACCTCGCCCTGCCAGTTGTACCGCCAGCCGTGAAAGCGGCAGGGAATTTCGTGGCCCAGTGTGCCGTGGCTGCGATCGACCAGTCGACGTCCCCGGTGCTGGCACACGTTGAAGATTGCCGAAAGGTCGTCGGGGCCTTCGCCGGTGCGGATGACAAGCACCGGATCGTCGAGAATCTCATGGGTGACGAAGCTACCGGTGCCTTGAAGCCTTTCCTCGCGGCAGACCACCTGCCAGGTCTTTGGCCATAGCTTCTCGCGCTCGGCAGCATCGCGCTGCGGGCTGGTCCAGTGGTCACTGGACACGAACGTATCGGCACCGAATGTATCCTGTCCCTGCAGTCTGTTCATCGAACTCATCCCATCCGTTTGCCGGCGATCATTGCAATGCGGCGTCTGCCTTCAGACCAAGGTACGAGCGTCCCGGCGCAAACCCACGGTCAGACTGGTGCCAGTGACCTGAAAGGTCCAATGCATTCTTTGATTACCGTCAATCGAGTCAGGGAATTATGACCGCCTGCCGATGACGCCCGGCAATAGGGATATATTCGCAGGAGTGATCGGTCCTGGATCGCAAATGCATTGGACGACTGGATAAGGGGCGGTCATGGACTTCAGGCCGAATTGGACTGGCGATGGAATCCTGCCCTTATCGATTTCATCGTCGTGCGATCCATGAAAACAAAAGGAATTTGTGATGACCCAGCGCCCTCCCCGGATTCTTGTCTTCGCCGGAAGCCTCAGGGCCGAATCGTACAACAAGAGGGTGGCCGAGAACGCAGCCGAAGGTGCACGCGCCGCCGGTGCAGATGTCCGCGTCATCGATCTGAAGGAATTCCCGCTTCCGGTCTACGATGCCGATCTCTTCGATTCCGTGGCGGGCGATCCGCACGCCCTGCACGATGCGGGAGGCGGGGTCGGTGGCCCTCACGCCAAGCCGATGCCGGAGGGCCTGCTGCGCATCAAGGAACAGTTCCGGTGGGCCGACGGCTGGGTCGTCTCCACGCCGATGCACAGCGGCACCTATCCGGCTGCGTTGCACAATCTGATCGACTGGATCACCCGCATGGCACCCGGCGAGCGCCCGCTGGATAACATCAACCGGAAGGTCATCGGCGTCGTGTCATGCGTGTTCGCCGGATCGGGCACCTTGGCAATCGCCGAGTTCAAGCGCCTGATGACGACTTTGGGCAGCATGGTGGTCCCCGGCAGTGCAATAGTGGAGATCACCTCGCACGACGAGATGTTCGATGCGGAAGGCAAAATTCGCGATCAGGATGTGCGCAAGGCAGTCGAAAGCACCGGCGCCCGGGTCGTGAAATTCGTCGAGAAACTGGGCCTGACCGGTCACGGCGATTAGAGTGGCGAGCCAAGCTTCGGCAATTTCATCGCTCGTTGCAAGTGTGGTGGATTTGAGCCGTGACTATGCACTCGTATTATATCTATGATTTCCGGCTTTGAAAGCCATTGATTCGAATGGCAACGTATTCTGTCGGCACCGGAATTGGGCGCAACGGTAATCGCCACTGCGGGCGAAGCTTGTCGCGATACTTCATTGAACGACCAGTGCTTCGGGATGGCGGGCCGCCGCCAGCTCGCGCATCCCGTCGCGCCAACCGACCGTGCAAGGCACTGTCAATGCGAGGCGCGCCCAGCATCGCCGGAATCCGGGCTATGATGTCACGCTCAGCCCCAATTACGTCTTGCTGCCGCCAGGCACGAAGGGTGCGGGTCGCCGTTCCGGCGTTTGCCGATCAATGAACCATCCGGGATATTCGGCAGGCAATGCGCTTGCCTCGTCAAGGGTGGCCAATTCCTGCGCAGCAAGCTCGATGGCAGTGCACGAGAGGTTGTCGTCCAGCTGCTCGATGGTGCGGGCTCCCACGATGACCGACGTGACCATCGACCGCGAAAGCAGCCAGGCAAGGGCAATGGCCGCAATCGAACAGCCCCTCGCCTCAGCCATAGGGCGCATCGCGTCGACGCAGGCATATGCCCGTTCACGGTCTACCCGAGGCGAGTCGAAAACTGCCCTTCTCGCCCCCTCCGGCCCGCTCCCGTCGCGCCCGAACTTGCCGGTCAGAAGTCCGCCAGCTAGCGGGCTCCAGACCAGCAGCCCTACTTTCTGATCTTCCAGAAATGGCGCGATTTCTCGTTCAATGTCGCGACCAGCGATCGAATAATAGGCCTGGACGCACTCGGGACGGCACCAGCCCCGGCTCGCCGCGATGCCGTTGGCCTTCATCATCTTCCACGCCTGCCAGTTCGATACGCCGATATAGCGGACCATGCCCGAGGACACGAGATCATCAAGCGCACGCAGTGTCTCGTCGAGCGGGGTGACCGCGTCGTTCGAATGAATTTGGTAGAGGTCGACATGATCGGTTCCCAACCGTTCTAGGCTGCCGGAGACCGCATCCATGATATGCGCGCGCGATGCGCCGATTTCGTTCGGGCCAGGTCCGACGCGCTGATAGCACTTCGTGGCGATGATCACATCGGACCGCTTGACCCCGATGTCGCGCAGGCCCTGTCCGATCATCGATTCGGACTGGCCGTAGGAATAATTGTTCGAGGTATCGAGGAAATTGATCCCCGCGTCGAAGACCCGCGCCATCATTGCATTCGCCGTGGGCTGGTCCAGCCCGCCCATGAACTTGAACCCGCCGTCACCGCCAAACGTCATCGTGCCGAGGCACAGCTGCGAAACGAACAGGCCGGTGTTGCCGAGCTGGTTATACTTCATGCGCTGCGTCCCCCATTTCGCTTTTGGAATATATCTGACGCTCTCTCAGATGCCGCTCGCCGCCGGGGATTACCGCTAAGCCCGCGTCTTGCGGCACCGATCCGTCAGCCATCCGCCTCACCCACCAACCTAGCATGACGCTGTTCGAATGTTCGCCGGAACCCGTCCTCGAACGAAACCTTGCACGGACCGGTGATCGATTTTCGCTTGGTGGTATCGGCACAGCTCCCGCGCTTGGCACCGGGAGTTTCGCGCACTTCGATATTCGCTTCCTTGCCCGCGAAACCTGCGGCCATTTGCGCCCATTGCTGCACTGTTACCGCTTCGTCGCCCGCCCAGTTGACGATCTCGGCCGGGGTTGAGGCCGCAGCGAGCATCGCCTCGACCTGATCGCACATATCGTCGAGATGGATCGGGGTGTAAGGCTCCGGATCCCAGCGCGCGTAGACCGTCTGGCCGGCGACAACCTGATCCATGTTCATGGTCGGCAACAGTCCGCTTGCCGGTCCGTATGGTGCGTTCAGCCGCGCGATCACCATCGGCAGGCCGAATTCCCGCGCGCAGTACCGGGCGATGGCTTCTCCTGAAATCTTGGAGACGCTCGCAGTCGCCGAAAACGAAGGGGCGGCAGCGCCGAACGGATCGCTCTCCGCCGCATGATGCCAGGGATCCTCGTTGAAATTGTATATGACGTGCGAGGACATGTAGAGCGCCGCCTTCGCCGTGCGGCAATGGCTGAACAGCAACCCGGTCCCTTCGGCATTCATGCGCATCGCTTCGACCAGGTCTTCAGGGCGCGGCCCCCTGAAATAGGCCAGGTGAAGAACATGCGTAAAGTCCGCTGGCAGCCCGGAAAAATCGCCCGCGCCGATGTCGAGGGAAATCGTCCGGATGTCCACCGCGTCAAGTTCGGCACGAGCAGCGGGGTCGCTGAAACGGGCGGCTCCCCAAACCTCGTTGCCCGAACTCAGCGATTTCGCCAGAGCCTTGCCGACTGAGCTCGTCACGCCGGTTATGAGGATCTTCTGGTCCATCATGGCATCCCTTTCCTCTCAGTGTCTAATTCAGGGGTTGTCTATCGTGGGGCTAGCAACCTTGGCCGAGGTAGCTCCGACGTAACCCGCACCACGCCAGGCAGGCAGGTTATCAGCATCGATCGGCGGAACGGGCGCGCGCTTCGCTCTGTTGTCTCCCAGCAATTCAAGGAATGCAGCCTCGTCATTGGGATGGCAAAACGACATGCCATGACCCGCTACGATGCCAAGCGTCTCGCATCCTTCCGGCCCGGCGATCCAGGGGCCGAATGTGTCGCCATGCATCAGGAAGATGTGTGAACCCTTGGTGCAGAGCTGATCGCCAACCATCATCGATCCGCTAAGGATGAAGACGACATGATGGCCGTGATGGCCATGCTTGCGCTGGATCATGCCCGGATCCCAGTTGTTGTAAAAGCTGAGGAAATTCGGCAGCATTTCCACGAAACGCTCGCGCACCGAGGCCGTGCGGCCGTCTTCGAACTCGATTTTCAGGACTTCGTTTTCAGGCACGTCGTCGACATGTTTGATGCGTGGGCCGCCCATCATTGTCTTCTACTCCCTTCGGTTTCAGTGAGCGGTCATGTTTGCCGATCAACGCGTGATTTATGTAAAGCCTTTCGCCCGACCGCGGTCATTGCCGTATTAATCAAGCTGCGCCCTGGCATGAGACGTGTCGACAACTTCCCATGCTTCAGCGATCTGGTTGCTTACCAGGCGAAACAATAGGTTATACTCGTTCTCATAGGAGTTCCCATTACTCCCACGCGCATCCCGATTAACATGCGCCGAAATCATATCTCCGTCTTCGACAAGGTGCCGAATTGTCCACGTCGTGGTTCCGGGCATAAATGTTTTCAAAGTTTCTCCGCTCACCAGTCTAACAACGCCATCGGCCCCGATTATCGGGTAGTCGATATGATTGCGCGCGGAAGGAGGAACCCACCATTGGGCATCATTTCGCAATGTGGCGCCAATCCCGTCGATATTGCCTTCCGCAATTGCTTGCAGAAAAGCCAGGATCACTCGCTTTGAACTGGTTAAACGCTCCTGTACGTAAGGATCCAGCACGAGCTTTTGATAATCAGACAACTCATTTGAACTCAACGACGAGGAATTATCTGTCACTGACAAGTCTCCTGCTACAAGGAATGAAATAGGCTAACGAATGAGCGGCCCCGCACCTGCCCCACGGTGATTCACGCATTGAAAGCACCGAATCTCTCCAGACAGAAAGTGCGGTCTCAAAGTTTAGAAATCACGCAATCCTGCGGTACAAGTCCGCGTTCGGCCACATCTCGAAATGCGATTATCGTCTTGTAGGGTGCAGCCGCTTTGCATTTGATTCAAGCAATAAAGGGAATTCAAATGAAGGCGCAGCGAAGCGCCCTTGCACCGGGAAAAGAATGACAAAAACGTCATGACAAGCCTGGATGGCTTCGCAGTAACCCATTCTGGCCCTCCGGTTGAATGATGAATTCAATGCAGCTAGTGACCCCCGATGGCAGCCAGTTCTCCAGCCGTAAAGCGCGTGATCGCGGTGCTGAGCTTCTTTGCTGAGCATCCTGGCCAGGCGTTCAAGCTATCGCAGATTATCAAGTCCCTCGGCATCAATCCTTCAACGGGCCACACGATTCTGGCCGAACTGGTCGAAGGTGGGTTCCTCTACCGCAATGCTGACAAGAGCTATGTTCTGGGCCCGGCGGCCCTCAGGTTGTCTGGCAGCGCTGAAGACGATTTCTCGCTAAGCGACGTGGTTCGCAAGGAGATGCGTGCGCTTGCCGATGAGATCGGAGTGATCGCTGCAACCTTGTCCTTTCAGGGCGATAAACTGATTGTGCGAGAACGAGCCGCCTCGCTGGTCCATCTCGGCAGGTTGCCACCCGCTGGACAGAATTACCCTGTCGTCCCCTGGGCCATTGCCTTCATGGGGAGCCGCAGTTCAGAAGAGATAGAAAGCTGGCTTGACCAGACGCCCAGAACATTGCGCGAAAAAGAGCGGGCGGGGATTCTGGAAGAAATCGAGTTTCTTCGTGAGCAT
>CAMDQY010000123.1 GCA_945906005.1 Novosphingobium sp. Chol11
GGACGATGGAGCCGATTAAGTGGCGCTGATGTTGAACAATGTCGCGCCCGAGCGGCACGACGAGTGGGCGCTCATCGATCCGCGCTTGCGGCTCAACTGGCGCGAGGTCGCCAATGTGGTCAACCAAGCCGCCAACGGCATGCGCACACAAGTTGCTCCGGGGCGACGCATTGGCGTGTTCGCGCGCAATTGCGCCGAAGGCGTGCTTGCCTATGTCGCTTCGATGGCGGCAGCACGCGAGGCGGTGCCGATCAATTCGCATCTCGCATCGAGCGAACTCGCCTACATCCTCGAGGACGGAGCGGCGGACCTTCTTTTCGCCGGTCCCGAATGCCTCGATGTCGCGCTTGCAGCGGCGGCTGATGCGGCCGGGCAGACGCAGGTGATCGGCTGGCGTTGTCCCGAGACACCCGGCGTTATCCAGTGGCAAGACTGGCTGGCAGCCCAGCCTGACAGCTCGCCGTCGGGAGATGCGACTGCCCTGCCGCACCTGCACTATACTTCGGGCACCACCGGACGGCCCAAAGCGGTGCATACCGCGCCGACTATGTTCCCGCAGGTCGATACCGTGGCCGAGCTGTTTGCGGCGCTGGGCGAAGAAATCCGCGCGGGCATCAGCGGGCCAGGCCTTGCGGTCGCACCGCTCTATCACGCCAGTCCCTTGCGGCTGATGCGCGCATTCGCGGGCGGCGCGCCGCTCGTGTGCCAGGACCACTTCGACGCCGAGCAGGTGCTTGCGGAAGTTGAGAAGCACCGGATCGAGCGGATCGTCATGGTACCGACCATGTTCCGCCGGCTGCTCGCCCTGCCTGCCGAGACCCGCGCCGCCTATGACCTGTCGAGCCTCAAGCTGATCTCCCATACCGGCGCGTCCTGCCCTGCAGACGTCAAGCAGGCGATGATTGAATGGGTGGGGCCGATCCTGCTCGAAGTCTACGGCGGGACCGAGACCGGGCCTGCCACCAGTATCAATTCGATGGACGCACTCGCCCATCCCGGCTCGGTCGGACGCGCTTCGCCGCCATACGAGGTCGTGGTCGTCGGCGACGATGACGAACCGCTCGCGGCTGGCGAGGAAGGCAGGCTGTTTTTCCTCGATGCCACCGGTCGCGGCATCGAATATGTCGGCGATCCCGAAATAACCCGCGCGGCGCATATCGCACAGGGTGTCTTCACGCTCGGCGACATGGGCTATGTCGACGTGGATGGCTGGGTCTACATCACCGACCGATCGAGCGACATGATCGTCAGCGGTGGGGTCAACATCTATCCCGCCGAGATCGAAGCCGTGCTTGGCATGCACCTCGCGTTCGAGGACGTCGCCGTGATCGGCGTGCCCAACGATGACATGGGCGAAGAGGTCAAGGCGCTGATCGTGCTGCGGTCGGGCATTGCCGCTCCCGATCAAAGGGAGCTCGACTCATGGTGCCGCGAGCGGCTTGCCGGGTTCAAATGCCCGCGCAGCTTCGAGTTCGTCGAAACAGTCGGGCGAACCGCCATGGGCAAGGTCAACAAGCGCGCCTTGCGTGCGCCCTACTGGCCGACCGGGCGAACGATCGGCTGATCAGAACGGGATATCGTCGTCGAGGTCGTCGCCCATGCCGCCGCGCGACGAGCCACCGCCCCAGTCGCCACCACCGCCGCCGCCTGAAGAGCCGCCACCCGACGAGCCGCCGTCCCAGTCCCCACCGCCACCTGACGAGCGACCTCCGCCACCGCCGCCGCCACCGCCGGGAGCGCCGTCGAGCATGGTCATCACACCGCCCATACCGCCAACCGAAACCTCTGTCGTATAGCGGTCGTTGCCATCCTTATCCTGCCACTTGCGGGTGCGAAGCTGGCCCTCGATGTAAACCTTCGATCCCTTGCGCAAATAGCGTTCGGCAACGCCGACCAAGCCGTCGGACTGGAGAACGACATTGTGCCAGTCGGTCCGCTCCTTCTTCTCGCCAGACTGTCGGTCCTTCCAGGTCTCGCTTGTGGCGATGCGCAGGTTGGCGATGCGCCCGCCGTTGGCGAACGACTTGACCTCCGGATCGGCGCCGAGATTGCCGATAAGCATGACTTTATTGAGGCTGCCGGCCATTAATTGTCCTCTCGCGGGCCAGTGACCCGTATCTGAAGTTCGTCAAAATCTACCGATAGCTTGGAACGAACTTCAGATTCAATAGGGTCACTAGCAACTATATGATTCTAGTGTGGTTTGGAGATTTGACATTCGCTTTGTTCGATTCCGCTCAGTGAGGCGAATTTCAAATCCACCACACTAAAGACCGAGCGCGATTGCGCTCCAGTATGTGATTCCCGCGAAGATATAGGCCAGTCCGAACAGGTAGGCCAACATGAACAAGGGCCATTTCCACCCATTCGTTTCCCGCCGCGCCACCGCGATGGTCGAAAGGCACTGCGGCGCGAACACGAACCATGCCAGGAACGACAGCGCCATCGGCAGGGTCCACTGGGTCTTGAGCCGGTCTCCCAGCGCCAGCGCCTGCGCTTGCTCATCGTTCCCGGCATCGACGGCATAGGTCGTTGCCAGCGAGCTGACCGCCACTTCGCGCGCCGCCATCGCCGGGATCAGCGCCAGCGCCATGTCGCGATTGAACCCGATCGGCTCGACCACCACGGCGAGACCATTCGCCATCTTGCCCGCGAACGAGGCATCGACCTGGCTCTCGCCCTCAGCGGCGCGCGGGAAGCTGAGCAGCAGCCACAGGATCACCGTGACCATGAAGATGATCGTGCCCGCGCGGCGCAGGAAGATCCACGCGCGCTGCCACAGGCCGATCAGGAGATCGCCAAGCCGCGGCATCTGGTACTTGGGCAGTTCCATGATGAAGCCGGAAGCCGCGCCCTTGGTGACCGAACTGCGCAGCACGAGGGCGACCACCATCGCGCCGATGATCCCGGCAACATAGAGCGTGAACAGCACAAGCCCTTGCAGGCCGATGCCAGCGCCGACAGTCCGGCTGGGAATGAAAGCGGCAATGATCACGGCATAGACTGGCAGCCGCGCCGAACAGGTCATCAGCGGGGCAATCAGGATCGTCGTCAACCGGTCCTTGGGATCGGCGATGCTGCGTGTCGCCATGATGCCGGGAATGGCGCAGGCAAAGCTAGAAAGTAGCGGAATGAAGCTGCGCCCCGAAAGTCCCACGCCAGCCATCATTCGGTCCATCAGGAATGCGGCGCGGGCCATGTATCCCGAGGCTTCCATGAACAGAATGAAGGCGAACAGGATCACGATCTGCGGAAGGAACACCACGACCGAACCGACGCCTGCAAACATCCCCTGGGTGATGAAATCACGCAACAGGCCGGGCGGAAGTGCCGCGCTGGCCATATCGCTCAAAACGACCACTCCGGCCTCGAGCGCATCGGCAAACGGCGTTGCCCAGGCAAACACCGCCTGAAAGATCACGAACAGCAGCGCGAACAGGAACAGCGGCCCCAGCCAGGGATCGAGCAACAGCCGGTCGATCCGGGCGTGCAAGCGGTGCCGCGGGGTTTCCGAAAGGATCGCGCCCTGCGCCATGGCATGCGCGGCAACCCGTCGCTCGGTGGCGGTGAGCTGGGTCTGGCCCGCTCCCGCCTCGCGGCGAGGGGCGCTGGCGATGGCTTCGGCGAGCCGGTCGAGGCCCTTGCGGCGTACTGCCACGGTCGGCACCACGGCGACGCCGAGTTCCTGCTCGAGCAGCGCGGGATCGAGCACCAGCCCGTCGCGTTCGGCCAGATCGAGCATGTTGAGCGCGATCACTGTCGGCTTGCCGAGCGCGAGAATTTCCTGCGCAAAGACCAGATGCTGCTCGAGGTTGGAAGCATCGAGCACGACCACCAGCACGTCGGGCACTGCCTCGCCTGGGAACAGGCCGCGCACCACCTTGCTAGTCACTTCCTCGTCCGGGCTGGTCGGATCGAGGCTGTAGGAGCCGGGCAGGTCGGTCATCTCCACCGGCTCGCCCGTAGGCAGGACAAAACGGCCAGACTTTCGTTCGACAGTGACGCCGGGATAGTTGGCGATCTTCTGGCGTGCGCCGGTCAGCGAATTGAACAGAGCGCTCTTTCCGGCGTTCGGATTGCCGACGAGTGCGACCTTACGCGGCTTGCTCATTGCACCTCGGCCTGCATGGCCTCGACCTGCAACACTTCGACCTGCATGGCGGCGGCATGGACGCGCCTCAAAGCGATGGTCATGCGCCCGACCGTAATCGCGATCGGATCGCGGCCGCCGAAGATGCCGCGATTGGAAACCTTGACACTCGCACCTTCCTCGATCCCGAGCGCGCGAAGACGCTGCGCTTCCTCGGCGACAAGCGACGACCAATAGACCGCGACGATGCGCGCGCGCTGTCCGATGGCAAGGTGGTCGAGTGTCATGGCGGTGCGCTGCCAGATCGATCGGGCAATTGCAAGCTTATGCGAACCATTCGCAATAATTGATTTATATCAAATGCAGGCTTTTCTCGGTTCAAACCTTAAATAGCCGGATAGCGCAGGCGGCCAAGGAAGCGCGCCATGCTGAAGCGCTCCTCGCGCGGCTTCAACAGCTTTGCCTTGGCTTTCTCGAAGCGCATCACGCCTTCGATGCGGCGATCGAGGAAGGCGAGGCTCTCGGCCTTGCCCTCGCTCGTGTCATCCACCCACACTGCCAGCGTCGCGGCATAGATGCCTGCAAGCAGGGCGCGCTTGGAATAATGGTTGAGGTCTGTCGCGGTATCGCCGGCCAGTCGCCACATCCTATCGGCGCTGCGCCAGCCCATCCGCAGGCCGCGCGCAGCATTTTGCGGCATCGCCATGATTGCCAATGCTCCGCGAACCGCTTCTTCAAGCCCTGCCACCCGGTCGAGACGCCAGCGCACCAGCGCCGCGATCCGTTCGCGAACCTTCATCGCGGCGAGCCGCTCCATGGGAAGCGCAAGCGCCATGCCCTCATCGACCGTGACGATCCACGCGTCGATCATATCCATCTGTCCGCCCGAAAAGGCATAGAGCGCCACGTCCTCGTCGATCCCGGCCCCTCGCGCGGCATTGCGCACGCCCTGTCTGGACCAGCCATCGAACATGGCATTGGCGGCGATCAGCGGTGCGAGCCTTGCTCGCAGCTGGTCAAGTGTGGCATCGGCCTGCGCCTCAGTAAGCCCCATCAGAAGGTCGGCCCGTAGACGGCCGAACCTGGCTTTCCTGCCGTGCTTTTCGGCTTGGCAGCAGATTCGATCACGCTGAGCAACTGGCCGTCCTTGTCGAGCCGTGCATAGTCGCGCGCAGAGCGCCCCGAATTGTCCGCCCGGTCGGGATCGGCTCCGCCTTTCAGGAGAATGCGCATCATCGCAGTATCACGGCGATGCACCGAACTGATCAGCGGGGTTTCGCCGGTATCGTTCGGCTGGTCGAGATCGGCCCTGCGCTCGACCAGGAAGGCAACGCCTTCGACCCAGCCGAGGCTGGTCGCCAGTTGCAGCGGCGTCACGCCCTTGTCGTCGCGCATGTTCACGTCTGCGCCCTTGGCCGCCAGATATTGTAGCCAGACGAGGTCGCGTCGCTCGGTGACGATGTGCAGCGCGCCCCTGCCGGTCGAGACGTCACGCGTCAGGATCACGGTCGAACCAGGCTCGCCGAGCAAGGTTTCGACCTTGTCGCCTTCCTTCTTTTTGACCGCTTCGAGAAACCTGTAGCCTTCTGAAAACTGGGCGTGGGCGGGCGCGGCCAGTCCAAGAAATACCGCAGCCAACAAGGCGCCGCACGCTGCTTTCACCGCTCCTGTGGGCCGTCTCGGCATCCGCACTTGAATCTCTCCTGTTGCTGGCATCGGGCCTTGTCTGCCAGACTGCCTGCTTGCACTGCAAGGTTTAGCAGAGCATGAACCGGCGCGCCATGGTCGCCTTTGCCCGAGCCTTTTTCGCCCTTACCGCCCCCGCCCTGCTGCTCGCTTGCAAGGCCGAGCCTCCCCCCGAGGTGCCGCTTGCCGGCGCTGCCATCGGCGGTGAGTTCACGCTGGTCGACAAGACCGGCAAGCCAGTGCGCTGGAGCCAGTTTGCCGGTTCGTGGCGGACGATCTATTTCGGCTACACCTTCTGCCCCGATGCCTGCCCGACCGACATGGCCGTGCTGATGAAGGGTTTCCGCAAGTTCGAGCAAGACCATCCCGAACTGGCCGCAAAGGTTCAGCCGCTGTTCGTCACGATCGATCCGGCGCGCGACGGGCCCAAGCAGGTGGGCGAATTTGCCGCCGCGTTCCATCCGCGCCTGATCGGTCTGACCGGCACGCCAGCGCAGGTCGATGCCGCAGCCAAGGCTTTCGTCGCCTATTACCAGAAGGGCGAGGAAACCAGCGGCGGGTACCTGATGGACCATTCGCGCCAGGCCTATCTGATGGACCCGCAGGGCAAGCCGATAGCGATCCTGCCCATCGACAAGTCGCCCGAAGCAGTAGCAAGCGAGCTGGAAAAGTGGGTCAGGTAAGCGCCAAGCGTGAACGGTTCTGGGAACGTCCGCTCGACGATCTCAACCGCGCCGAGTGGGAAGCGCTGTGCGACGGTTGCGGCCAGTGCTGCCTGCACAAGGTCGAGGACGAGGACACCGGCGAGTTCTACAACACCAATGTCGCCTGCAAGCTGCTGGACCTCGAAACCGCAAGCTGCTCGGACTATCGCAACCGCCGGACATATGTGCCCGATTGCATGCGGCTGACCCTGCGCAACGCGGGCGAGCTGGAATGGCTTCCGAAGACCTGCGCCTATCGCCTGCGCGCCCACGACGAGCCGCTGCCCCAATGGCATTACCTGCTTACCGGTGACCACGAGGCGATGCACTCGGCGGGCATTTCGGTGATCGGCAAGGTCGTCAGCGAACAGGATGCCGGACCGATCGAGCACCATATCGTCTGGACCGGTCCCGATGACGACGATGACAATGATGCGGTCCTCAATTATGATTGACTGGCTGCGACGCAATCAGCGCGAGGTCCCGACTGTCGAACTTGGTCAGGTACTCCTGCCTGTCGTGGTGCGCCGCCATGCCAGCGCAAAGCGGATGACTCTGCGGCTGTCGCACGATGGCTGCGAGGTGCGTGTAACCATTCCGCAGTGGGGTCGTAGTGCCGATGCACTGGCGTTCGCGCAGGCGCGGCGCGACTGGCTCGCTGCGCAACTCGCGACGGTTTCACCGGCCCGGCCGGTCGGTCCGAGCACCACAATCCGCTTTCGTGGCAAGGACTTGGCAGTGCACCACGATCCCAAGGCAGCGCGCAGACCGGTCCTCGCCGAAAGCGCGATAGTTCTCGGCGGGCCGGAAGCAGCGCTTCACGGTCGCCTGCACCGTTGGCTCGAATCCGAGGCGCGTGCGCTGTTTGCGGCAGATCTCGACCACTATTGCGCGCTGGCCGACAAACCGCCGCCGCGCCTCATGCTGTCGACCGCGAAGCGGCGCTGGGGAAGTTGCGCGCCAAGCGGCGCGATCCGGATCAACTGGCGGCTGGTTATGGCCCCCGATCAGGTGCGCCGTTCGGTCGTCGCCCACGAGGTCGCGCATCTCGTCCACTTCGACCATTCGCTTCGCTTTCACGCGCTGCTTGGCGAGCTTTTCGAGGGCGACATCAAGGCGGCGAACCTGTGGCTTAAACGCGAAGGGCGTAGCCTCTATCAGCCGTTCGGCTAGCCATCTGGCAGCTCTGGCCCTATCTTGAGTCGCATGAGCCTGTTCAAGCGTAGCGGTTACTGGAACCATGTGAAGCCGGTCGGCATGATCGGCGATTTCGTCACCGTATGGAAGCAGGCGGGCAGAAACCGCTGGCGGATCGCGATGCTGGCGGGAGCCTGCACCTTCGGCGTTTTCTACATGATGTCCAACCAGGGTGGAAAAGCGCCGCATCGCCCGCCCGAAGTGACCTATATCTCCAGCTGGAAGGCAGATCGGAGCGACGCCGAGATCGTCAAATCGAACCTACGCAACCAGAAAATCAAGGACCAGCTCGAAGCTGAGCAGGCCGTGCGCGACGCGAAGGTGAAGGGCATCTACCGCACTCTG
>CAMDQY010000124.1 GCA_945906005.1 Novosphingobium sp. Chol11
CATGCCGGCGGCGGGAGAGCACCCACCGCCGGCAATCCAATCAGGCTTCGGCGTCTTCGTCCTCGCCGATCGGGCCGGTCATCATTACCTCGGCAAGGCCGTCTTCCTTGCCGCGAATCGCCTGTTCCAGCCGGTCGCAGACCTCGGGGTTTTCCTTGAGGTAAGTCTTGGAGTTCTCACGGCCCTGGCCGATGCGGATCGAATCGTAGCTGAACCAGGCGCCCGATTTCTCGACGATTCCGGCCTTGACGCCGAGGTCGAGGATTTCGCCGACCTTGGAAATTCCCTCGCCATACATGATGTCGAACTCAACCTGCTTGAACGGCGGCGCGACCTTGTTCTTGACGACCTTCACACGCGTCGTGTTGCCGACGATATCGTCACGGTCCTTGATCTGGCCGGTACGGCGAATGTCGAGCCGCACCGAAGCATAGAACTTGAGCGCGTTGCCCCCAGTCGTCGTCTCGGGGTTGCCGTACATCACGCCGATCTTCATGCGCAGCTGGTTGATGAAGATCACCATGCAGTTCGACCGGCTGATCGAGCCGGTGATCTTGCGCAGCGCCTGGCTCATCAGCCGCGCCTGCAGGCCGACATGGGTGTCGCCCATCTCGCCCTCGATCTCGGCGCGCGGCACTAGCGCGGCGACCGAATCGATCACCAGCACGTCGATCGCGTTCGAGCGCACCAGCGTATCGACTATTTCCAGCGCCTGCTCGCCGGTATCGGGCTGCGAGACGATCAGTTCATCGATGTCGACGCCCAGCTTCTTAGCATAGCCCGGATCGAGAGCATGTTCGGCATCAACGAAAGCAGCTGTTCCGCCGTTCTTCTGCGCTTCGGCGATGACATGCAGCGCAAGCGTGGTCTTGCCCGAGCTTTCAGGACCGTAGATCTCGACCACGCGGCCGCGCGGCAGGCCACCTATCCCGAGCGCAATGTCGAGCCCGAGCGAACCAGTCGAGATCGATTCGATCTGTATCGCCTCGCGGCTGCCCAGCTTCATCGCCGAGCCTTTGCCGAAAGCACGGTCGATCTGCGCCAGTGCGGCTTCTAGAGCCTTTTCGCGATCCACCGAGTTCTCCTTGCCTTCTTGGATGAGCTTGAGCTGTGCTGCCATGATCGTATCCCTTTGCCAACAGGCTGACCGGAAAGGTCAACAGGCAACTTCGTATCGTATTTGTTCTTTTGGAACAAGTAGGGAACGTAATTTTATTCGCGAGCTGTCTAAATGTCAGCGTTTCGGAGCACTTCGCCCACCTTGTCGCCCAGTTGCGCAACCGAAAACGGTTTGGCGATGAAATGCATTTCAGTGATGTCGATTTCGCTGCGAAGCTGGCTCTCGGCATAGCCCGACATGAACAGCACCGGCAGATCGGGAGCGAGCTTGCGCAGCTCGCGCGCCATCGATGGTCCGTCGAGCCCTGGCATGACCACGTCGCTGAGCACCAGGTCGAAGCGCTCGCCGCACGCCATCGCCGCGCGCAGTGCCTCCAGACCATCCTCGCCGTCGTTTGCGGTTGTCACATCATAGCCCTGACGCGAAAGCGCCCGTTCGGCCACCAGCCGCACCGAGTCCTCGTCCTCGACCAGCAGTATCCGGCCGCCGCCTGCCCATTTGCTCTCCTGCTCGGGAACGGGCGCGGCCACTTTGGCGATAGTGCCCGGAGCCTCGCGATGGACCGGCAGGTAGACCGTGAAACGTGTTCCCTTGCCCGGTTCGCTGTCGGCAAAGATGAAGCCGCCCGATTGCTTGACGATGCCGTAGACGGTCGAAAGGCCCAGACCAGTGCCGCCCATCGTTCCTCCGCGCCCAGGCTCCTTGGTGGTAAAGAACGGCTCGAAGATCTTGCCGAGATTCTCGGGCGGAATGCCGCCGCCGGTATTCTCGACCACCAGCGCGGTATAGTCCCCCGCCGGAATGATCTCGCTGCGCATCGCGCGAACGTCAGCGTAAGTGACGCGGCGAGTCGCCAGCGTCAGGCGGCTCGTTACCGGAAGGCCCGGAGCACTCCTGTGCGAAAGCATTGCGTCGCGGGCATTCACCGCAAGGTTGACGATCACCTGTTCAAGCTGGCTGGGATCGGCGCGTACTGGCCCAAGATCGCGGTCGTGGGTAACGACGAGCTGGATCTTTTCGCCGATCAGCCGGCGCAGCATCTGCGATACGTCAGACACGACATCGGGCAATTGCAGGACTTCGGGGCGAAGCGTCTGCTGGCGCGAGAAGGCGAGCAGCTGGCGCGTCAGCGAGGCTGCGCGGTTCGAGTTCTGACGGATGTGCTGGATGTCGTCATAGTCCGAATCGCCCGGCGTGTGGCGCATCAGCATCAGATCGCAGGTGCCCAGGATAGCGGTCAGCACATTGTTGAAATCGTGCGCGACACCGCCTGCAAGCTGGCCCACGGCCTGCATCTTGGTGGCCTGCGCGACCTGGCGCTTGAGCCGGGTCTCCTCGGTCGAATCGGTGAGGCCCAGCAGCACCGCCGCCTTTCCCAGCCCGCGCACGCCGGCGAGGCTCAGGGAAACCGGCTCGTCGGGCTGCGCGGCAAGACGGATAGCTATGTCACCGGAAGAAGCCGGTCCTTGCCCGAAGCGCCGGATCGTATCCGAAAGCGCGGACTTGTCGTCGCGGGCGACGAGATCAGTGGGATAACGCGGCGGCACCTCGCCTTCGCGCCCGGCCGCGCGCATGAAGGCGGCATTGGCAAACAGCAACCGTCCGTCGCGATCCGCCATGGCAAGGCCGAGCGGCAGCTGGCCGAGCAGCGCCTCGAGATGCGGAGCGGCAGCCGCCGCCTCGCCGTGGCCCCCGCCGATACCGATCCCGGCTTCGATGAGGAACATCAGCGACGGCGTAACGTTCGGGTCGGACTCGCTTCCGTCGGGATCTGCCACAGGCACATGGTATAGCGTGAGCGCAGCTCCGTTCTTGCCATCGCGCGCCCAGCCGAGGCGATCGGTCTCGTCCTGGCTTAGGTACGAGACGAACTCGCGCCCGGTGAGGTCTGCGGCTCCATCACCCGTGGCGGCCAAGGCAAAGCCCGCGCTCGCGCCGCGAATCGTTCCATCGGGATCGACCAGCGCCGCCGCAATTCCAGAGTGGGCGAGTGCGCGGCCCATTTTGCCATCCAGCCCTGCAACGATATCTCCGATCGGATCGGCGGCTTCGATCGGCTCGATCCGCCAAACCTGGTAATCACTGCCACGTCCGGCTCGCTCGACCCGGCCACGCCAGCGCAGCGTACCTGGCTCTCCAGTCTCGACAAGGTCGATCCTCGCCTCGCCATCGCGCCAGGCCCCGCGCGCCGCGCGTTCGATCCGTTCCAGCGAAGGCTCGTCGACGGCGATTGCGGTCGGAGTGCGGTTGTCTCCGAACCATTCGCAATACCGGGCGCTGGCGCAGACCAGCCGTCCGGCACGATCGGTGATGGCCACTGCGCAATCGCGCCTTTCGATCGCGGCGATCGTCACCGACCAGTCGGGCAGCGCCGCGCGCGTCTCGACATGGCTCGAACGGCGCCGCGTCAATGCGAAGGCGAGCGTGCCGAGCACAGCCACGCCAGCACAATAGGCCGCCGTCGCCAGCAGATCGCGCGATGCGAACCACACCACTGCCGAGCTCACCGCCAGGGCAATCGTGACCAGAACCCAATCACCAAGGCGGACCGCAGGCTCCTCCTGTGCCAGCGGATCCGGCGCGGCAGGAGCAGCAGCGGTCACAGCAGTTCTCCCTAGCGGTCCATGATGCGGCGCTGCTTGTTCCGCAATGTCCTGCCGACCCATGCCCGCCAGATCCAGCTCGACAGTAGATAGCCGAGCGAGGCGGCGATGGTGGAAATGATGAACAGACCCACCAGCAATGCCGGCGCAGCATCGGAGACCAGCCAGTATCCCCATTCGCCGAGCGAGGCCCCGCGCGCATGCATCTCTTCGAGTGTTTTCAGATCGGCATGATAGCCGAACAGGTTCCCGACATAGATAGCGCCGGCAAGAATGAATGGCGTCGTCCCCGGATTGGACAGGAACGTGAGCGCGGCAGCCAATGGGATGTTAGCGCGGCAAGGCACACACATCAGCGCGGCGCCGATGATCTGCACGCCGGGAATGAGCGCAAAAATGCCTACCAGCAGCCCGACCGCGACACCGCGCGGCACCGAACGCCGTGTGAAAAGCCACAGCTCGGGTCTACGGGTAAGCGGGCTGATCAGCGGAATTCTCTCGAGCTGCTCGCGGCTAGGCATGGTCCGGTTCAGCCAGCCAGTAATGCGTGAGGTAAGCCCGCTCATCCGTGTTCCCGCATTACCCGCGCTTTCTGGCGTTGCCAGTCGCGATCCTTCGATGTCTGCCGCTTGTCGGCAACGTTCTTGCCGCGTGCCAGGGCCAGTTCGACTTTCGCCCGCCCCCGTCCGTTGAAATAGATCGAAAGCGGCACCAGCGTCATGCCCTTGCGCTCAACCGAGCCTTGCAAGCGGGCAATCTCTCGTTCGTTCAGGAGCAGCTTGCGCGGGCGCTTCGGCACATGGTTGAAACGGTTGCCGTGGCTGAATTCGGGCAGGTTGGAATTGACCAGCCAGACTTCGCCATTGCGGACCTCGGCATAACTTTCGGCAATCGAGCCCTCGCCAAAGCGCAGGCTTTTGACCTCGGTGCCGGTCAGAACGATGCCTGCCTCTAACGTCTCGTCGATGTAATAATCATACCGCGCACGCCGGTTTTCGGCGACGGTCTTGATCTTGTCGAAGGTCTTGGTCTGCGGGCGAGCCATTGTGGCAAGGCATGTAGTGAGCCTGCATCCAAAAGGAAACGGCTCAAACTGCTACTATCCCGCTTGCAGCAACCCAGCGTGGGCCAACGCCGCATCGGCGGCCACGCGCGCTTCCTCGCTGCAGGGCACCAGTGGCAGGCGCAGTTCCTCGCCCAGCCAATCGTGGACCTTGCTGAGCGCATATTTGCACGGCCCCGGCGAGGCGTCCTCGAACATGGCGTAGTGCAGCGGATAGAGCTGGTCGTTCAGTTCGCGCGCACGCTTTAGATCGTTGTCCGCGCAGGCCTGCTGGAAATCGGCGCACAGGCGCGGCGCGACATTCGCCGTTACCGATATGCAACCCACGCCGCCTGCAGCGTTGAACGGCAGCGCCAGTTCGTCGTCGCCCGATAGCTGGCAGAAATCCCCCGCAATGCCCATGCGATGATCGGTCACGCGCGACAAGTCGCCGCTCGCGTCCTTGATGCCGATGATATGGCCGGGATAGCGGCGCACGAGTTCGCAGACCGTCTCGGGCTTGAGGTCGGTCACGGTACGGCCGGGCACGTTGTAGAGCACGATCGGCAGGTCGTTATGCTCGGCAAGGTAGGAGAAATGCGCGATCAGACCTGCCTGGCTTGGCCGGTTGTAATAGGGCGCGACGCACAGTGCGGCGGCAGCGCCGGATTTGCGCGAGAAATTCATGTGCAGAAGCGCATTGCGCGTATCGTTCGATCCGCACCCGGCAATAATCGGCACGCGCCCTGCCGCCTGCTCGATGCACACCTCGATCACGCGATGATGCTCGGCGTTGGACAAGGTCGAGGCCTCGCCCGTCGTGCCGCACGGAACCAGCGCGGAGGAACCGTTCTCGATCTGCCAGTCAACCAGCCGGCGGAACGCCGCTTCGTCGAACGCCCCGTCGCGAAAAGGAGTCACCAGAGCGGGAATGGAACCGGAAAACATTGAAAACGCCTCTGCTCTTCTTGTTCCAGCGCCCGACCGCGATTATCGCGGGCACGGACCGGCAGCCGGACACGGATCGTTCAGCGCCTGATAAGGAGCCTTACACCAAAATGTCCAGCATGCTCAGACTTACGACTTGTGCGGTGCTAGCCGCCATATCCGCAGTTGCGTCCCCTGCCCTCGCATCCGATGGTGCCCACTGGGACGATGCCCGGATGGCGGCGGCCGGTCGTCAGGATCCGGCCCTGCGACAAGCCATCGAGCAATGGAAGGTGCTAAGCACCACTGATGGGCTGTCGTTCAGCCAATATGCCTGGCTGCTGCTCAACTACCCCGGTTTCCCGATGGAAGCGCGGATCCGCGGCTATGCCGAAGCGGCGCTGGAACGCGAAACCGTGGATGCGCGCACGGTGGTTGCCTACTTCGAGAAACATCCCCCGCTCACCAACCAGGGCCGGGCGCGTCAAGCGCTGGCGCTGGCATCGCTCAACTATCCCGGCGCGCGCGATGCCGCGAGCCGAGCCTGGCGCGGCGGGCCGATGAGCGAGACGGCCGAATCTACGCTGCTCTATCGCTACGGCGACCAGTTCAGCCACGACGATCACGACACGCGCATGGATGCGCTGCTGTGGGAAGGCTGGACCCAGGCGGCAGAGCGCCAGATCGCGCGAGTTTCTCCAGAACGGCGCAACCTCTTCGCCGAGCGGCTCGCGATCGCCCAGGGCAGCGCTCCGGGAACGCTCGGCTTGCCGCTGTCGCCGGTCGAGCTGCGCGATCCGGGCTATGTCCACGCCCGCATCCAGCAGGCGCGCAGCGCGCGCAACGTCGCCACTGCCATCGCCTTGCTGACCAGCCAGCCGCAACTGACCGGTCCGGCGCGCGATCCCGAAAAGTGGGTCGGAAACATGCTCTGGGCAGCAAGAAGCGCAAGCGCGGATCAGGCGGTGCGCATCGCCAGTACGATCGACGCCGCGTTTTCACCGGGTACCGATATTTCGGCGCTGAGCTTTCGCCTGCGCGACGACTACACCTCGCTGATGTGGCTGGGCGGCACCAAGGCATTCTGGACGCTGCGCGATCCGCGCCGCGCCGCGCCGCTGTTCTACCGCTATGGTGCCGCCGCCAAGACACCCGGGACGCGCACCAAAGGTTTCTACTGGGCCGGACGCGCGCTCGCCGCAGCTGGCGACGCAGCGGGAGCGAAACGCTATTTCGAAATGGCCGCGCGCTATCCCGATCAGTTCTACGGCCAGCTTTCGCTCGAGCGTCTGGGCCGTCCAATCCCCAATCTCGACGTGCTGCCCGGCGACGAACCAACCGCCGCTCAGCGCGGCGAGTTCATGGCGCGGCCGCTCACCCGGGCGGTGCGCGAAGGGGCGCAGGGCTATGAATGGCGCACATCGGTGCGGTTCTTCCGTGAAATAGCCGAGCAGGCGACAACCGAAGCCGAGCACGTGCTGGTCGCCAACCTTGCCGCCGAGATCGGCAGGCGCGATCTTGCCGTGATCCTGAGCCAGAGCGCACACAACGACGGACTGGGCAACTTTGCGCGGATCGGCTTTCCCTTGGTGCCAACCCCGCAGGGTGCGAACTGGACCATGGTTCACGCAATCTCCCGGCAGGAAAGTCAGTTCGCGATGAACGCGATCAGCCATGCGGGCGCGCGCGGGCTGATGCAGCTGATGCCGGGCACCGCACGCGAGCAGGCAGGCAAGCTCGGACTTTCGTATGCTCCGGATGCGCTGACAAGGGACGCCACCTACAATATTCAGCTTGGCGACGGCTATTTCGCGCGGATGCTGGCCTATTACGGCGGCTCCTACCCGCTCGCGGTCGGAGCCTACAACGCCGGGCCGGGCAACGTGAACAAGTGGCTGGCCGCCAATGGCGATCCGCGCACCGGCAGCATCGACTGGATCACCTGGATAGAGATGATCCCGATCTCCGAGACGCGAGGCTATATCACCAAGGTGCTCGAAAACGCCGTGGTCTATGACGCGCTCTATCCCGGCAAGGGATACAACCGTGGCCGCTATCCGCTGAGCCATTTTCTCGGCAAGCGCACGCCGGGCTGAACCGGTGGCTGTCGACGGCCCGCCGATCACGCCTGCGGGAATGGCTGCCCTGCGCGCACGCTACGACCACCTGCTCGGCACCGAGCGCCCCGCCATTGTCGAGATCGTCAGCTGGGCGGCGGGCAACGGCGA
>CAMDQY010000125.1 GCA_945906005.1 Novosphingobium sp. Chol11
CAAGGCCATGCTCAGGAAGATCGGTGAGCGATCCGTGTCCGGCCTATGGGACCTGATCGGCAGGCTCGTCGACATCTTCCTGCCCCGCGAATGCGCCAACTACTTCACATCGTGCGGATATAATCCAGACTGATCGAAAACCGCTCTAAGCGACGAGAAATTCAGAACCCCCGGCTGGAAACGGTCGGGGTTTTTGTTTGGGCGGCACCTATCCCTGTATGTGCTGACGGATGAGCGAGACCATGGCGAGAGAATCATCGTCCCCTTTTCCAAGCAAGCCAGCGACTACGCCTATTTTATCGGCCTCCGGGCGATTTTGGTTGGTCTTCCATTTCCCGTCGATCCGCTGGATGGGAATCTCGACGCCGATGATTGCTGACATCAGCATTTCAGTAAAATCGCGCGGCGCATCGTCGATCTTCCAAGGCAATGCCTGCGAGGCCTCGTGCGCATCGGTCAGATGTCTGAGATGGTCATACAGCCAATTCGCATCATCAATGAATGCAGGGTATCCATGCGCAGTGACCACTGCTTAATTCCACGTTGGCACGGCTTTGCCATGCTCGTGCTTGCTGGGATACCATGAAGGTGTGATGTAGGTCTGCGGCCCACGAAATATGATGACGCTGGGCACCTTGTCTACCGGGGTTCTCCATATCGGGTTGGCCCGGGCCACATGACCTAACAGAGTCCCGAATTCACCACGCGAACGATCGAGCAAGAACGAGATATGATTGACGTTGAGCTCCCCCGACTCTGCCGACACCCACGTGCCTAGCGAATGCGCGCATAACAGGTCGTGTAGAACGTCAAGCCGCGTCTCCTCGTGAATTTTCGGCAGATACATGTTTGCTCCCCACGCTATGTCACCGGACAATACATAGGAAATACTTGGCAAGAACAAGGCACCGCAAGGGCCATAGTCAGATGAAACGTCGCACGCCAAGTTCCCGCTTGCGCGGGAATGACGGTAGGAGGTCAAATCCATTCCGCTTGCACGGGAATGGCGAGTAAGAATTACAACCGCCCATCGACCGCGTGGATCGCAATTCCGAACAGCCCGCCCACCAGCGTTCCATTAACCCGGATGAACTGGAGGTCGCGCCCCACCGCGCCCTCGACCCTGTCGGTGACGGTGCGCGCGTCCCAGCGTTTCACCGTCTCAGAGACCAGCCGCATGATCTCATCACCATAGCGTGACACCACGCCCACCAGCGTTCGCCGGGCGAAGCGGTTGATCTGCACCTGCAGCGCCGGATCGTCGCGCAGGGCGCCGCCCAGTTCGGCAAGCGCGCTGCCAAGTTGCCCCGCAAGCGCCGCATCAGGATCGCGCGCGGCCTTGATCAGCCCGGTCCGGATGCGCTCCCAAACCTGCTGCCACCAATCGCCAACCGCAGGGTTTTCCAGCAGCTCGTTCTTGATGCGCTCGACCCGCGCGCGCATCGCCGGGTCGGTCACCAGGCCGCGGGCCATGTCCTCCAGCTCTTCCTCGATCTTGCGGCGCACCGGATGGTCGGGAATCACGATCATTTCGGCGAGCAGCTTGTAAACCCCGTCGAGCACCTTGTTGGCGATCCGCTCGTCGATCCCGGTCAGCCGCAGCAAGGTTCCCGAGCGCTCGCGAACCATGGTGCGAACCATCTCCTCGTTTTCCTCGAGCACGCCGCCGATCTTGCGGATCACCGCCTCCATCAGCGGCAGGTGCTTGCGATCAGCAATCGCGGCATCGATCATGCGGCCGAGCAGCGGCGCGACGTCCAGCTTTGCAAGCTGCTGCCACAGCCCGGCGCGCACCTGCTTACCCAAACGCTCGGGGTCGAGCGCCTCGAGCATGTCGGCGATGAGGTTTGCCGCACCGCCGTGCAACCTGCCTTCGACGCCCGCACCCGGCGCGAGGAGAAATCCGCCTGCCGCCGCTGCAAAGTTGAACGTGCCGATGCGGCGCGCGACCACCTGCGGCGTAAGGAAATTGGCGCGCAGAAATCCCGCCATGGTGTCGGCGATGCGGTCCTTGTTAACCGGGATGATTGCGGTATGCGGGATCGGCAGGCCGAGCGGGCGGCGAAACAGCGCGGTCACCGCAAACCAGTCCGCCAGGCCGCCGACCATCGCTGCCTCGGTGAACGCAAGCGCATAGCCCCAGCCGGGATGCGGCCCTTCGAAGCGGCGCAGCAGGATGAAACAGACCGCCATGACCAGCAGCAAGCCGGTGGCGATGAGGCGCATCCGGCGGGCTGGATCGAGGACTTGCGGGCGTGGGCCAATCACCATTGCGCCGCGGCTAGCGCGGGCAGCGCGAAATCTGATTCGCGCAGCCCACTCTATATCTTGGATTTCGCATCGTGATTCGCAAAAAACCTGTTTCCACTTTTTCGCACGATGCTCTACTCGGCCGGATTTTCGCCGTAGTCTTCCTTGCGCCGGTTGCGTTCTGCCACCGCATGCTCCGGCTCGAAGGTCAGCAGGTTGCGGCGCAGGATCGGCCCGATCCGCTTCTCGAAACCGTCGGCAAGGCTGAAGGCGGCGGGTACGATTAGCAAGGTCAGCGCGGTCGACATTATCAGGCCGCCGATCACCATGGTGCCCATCGGCGCGCGCCATGCGCCATCACCGTTGAGCGCGAGCGCGGTCGGCAGCATGCCCGCGGTCATCGCCACGGTGGTCATTGCGATCGGCTGGGCGCGCTTGCGTCCCGCGTCGATGATCGCCTCGGCCTTTGACACGCCCTGGGCCATTTCCTCGATCGCGAAATCTATCAACAATATCGAGTTCTTGCCGACTATCCCCAGCAGCATCAGGATGCCGATGAACACCGGCATCGCCAGCGACTGGTTGGTGATGATCAGCGCGATCAGCCCGCCCAGTGGCGCCAGCAGCAGCGAGGCCATGTTGACCAGCGGCGAAATGACGCGGTGATAGAGCAGCACCATGACCGCGAACACCAGCAGGATGCCCGAAGGCACCGCCACCAGCAGGTTATCTAGCATTTCCTGTTGCCACTCGTCCTGACCGAACGGCTTGTTGCTGATACCTGTCGGCAGCTTCTTGAGGACCGGCAGCGCGTTGATCGCCTCCATCGCCTCGCTCTTGACCACGCCGGGCGCAAGGTCGGCACCGACAAAAACACGGCGCTCCTGATTCTGGCGCTGGATCTTGGTCGGGCCGGAACCGAAGCTGATTTCGGCAACGCGCGAAAGCGGCACCGAGCCGCCGCTTGCGGTCGGGACGGGCAGGTTCTCGATATTGGAAATGTCGCCCCGGTCGTCTTCGGAAAGACGTACCCGGATCGGCACCTGCCGGTCCTTCAGCGAGAATTTCGCGGCGTTCTGGTCGATTTCGCCGAGCGTGGCGATGCGGATCGCCTGGCTGAGCGAGGATGTCGAAACACCGAGTTCGGAGGCGAGGTCAAGGCGGGGCCTAATGACGATTTCGGGCCGACGCATGTCCGCCGAGATGCGCGGCGCAACGACCAGGCTATCGAGATCGTTCATCTGCTCGACCAGCTTGGCGGCGGTTGCGTTGAGCAGGTCCGAATCGCTGCCTGCCAGCATGATGGAAATGTCCCGTCCGGTGCCGCTGCCGTTGCCCTGGTTCATGTTGACGAAGGAAACGCGGGCATCGGCAATCTTCTGGAGTTGCGAATTGAGCGCGTTCTCGACCTCGAAGCTCGATTTTTCCCGGTCCTCCTTGAGCGTGACCATGACCCTTCCGTTGCCTTCGAGCACACGCTGGAAGACGTGGGTGACATCAGGATCGGTTGCCAGCACGCGGCGAACCTCGTCAGAGACCTTTTCGGTCTGCCGAAGCGTCGTTCCCGGCGTCATTTCGATCTGCACACCGACGAAATCGTTGTTCTGTTGCGGGAAAAACTCCATCGGCAGGGCCATGCTAGTCAGGCCGGTCAAGGCCAGAGCGCCGCCGCCTACGCCGATCATCCAGATGCGATGGTCCCTCAGGCGCGCCTTGAAACGGTCGAGCAGCGACAGGCGGCCGTTATGGTCGGCATGCTCGCTGCGATAGGCGACAGCCTTGCTGCGGTCGAGCGACCAGTGCAGCACGGCAATATAGCGCTGCATCATCGGTCCGCCAGCATGGTCGGCTTCGCCATGCGCCTGCAGGAAGTAGGCCGCGGCCATCGGCGTGATCATTCGCGCGACGGCAAGGCTCATCAGCACAGCGACGACGATGGTCAGGCCAAAAGCACGGAAAATCTCGCCCGAGACGCCCGGCATGATGCCGACAGGAAGGAACACCGCGACGATCGAGAAGGTCGTCGCAACGACAGCCAGGCCGATTTCGTCGGCCGCGTCGATCGAGGCCTGGTACGCGGTCTTGCCCATGCGCATGTGTCTGACGATGTTTTCGATCTCGACGATCGCGTCGTCGACCAGCACCCCGGCAACCAGGCTGAGCGCGAGCAGCGACTGCATGTTGAGCGTGAAGCCCATCAGGTCCATGAACCAGAAGGTCGGGATCGCCGAGAGCGGGATCGCGATGGCCGAGATGATCGTCGCGCGCCAGTCGCGCAGGAACAGGAACACCACGACGACCGCGAGGATAGCGCCTTCGACAAGCGCTTCCATCGAGCTGGTGTAGGACGAGCGCGTATAGCGCACCGTGGTGAACATCTCCTGGAAGCTGACTCCGGGATGCTCCTTTTCCAGCGTTTCAAGCTCTGCCACCGCGAAGTCGTAAACGCTGACGTCCGATGCTCCGCGTGCGCGCGCAATGTCGAAGGTCACGACCTGCTTGCCGTTGAACTTGGCGATACTTTCGATCTCGCCGAAGGAATCAGTGACCCTCGCGATGTCAGCAAGTTTGATGGTCCGGCCATTGCCCATGGCAATCGCGGTCTGCGAAAGCTCGAAGGCGGTCTTGGCGCTGCCGAGCACGCGGACTGACTGGCGCGAGCCTCCGATTTCGGCCTTGCCGCCGGCGGCATCGACATTGAGCGTGCGCAACACGGCGTTGACCTGCGAGGCGGTGGCGCCCAGCGCCTGCATCCGCGCGGGATCGAGCGACACCAGGATTTCGCGATCGACACCGCCCTGACGGCTGACCTGCGCCATTCCCTCGATGCTGAGCAACCGCTTGGCCACCGTATCGTCGACGAACCACGAAAGTTGCTCCATGGTCATGTCTTCGCTCGACGCGGCGAAATAGGCGATGGGTTCTGAGGTTGTCGTCGCCTTGTAGATCTGCGGCTCGAGAATGCCGTCGGGCAGTTCACTGCGGACCTGGTCGATCGCGTTCTTGACCTCGTTGACCGCGGTATTGATGTCCTGCCCAATTGCGAATTCAATGAACGAGCTGGAATTGCCTTCGCTAGCGGTCGAACCGATCGCCTTGACGCCGCTGATCGATCTCACCGCCGCCTCGACTCGCTGCGTGATCTGGGTCTCGATCTCGGTCGGTGCCGCGCCGGGTTGCGCGATCTGCACGATCACCACGGGAAACTCGATATCCGGCTGCTGCTGGATATCCATGCGCATGAAGCTGACAACCCCGGCGATCACCAGTCCCGCAAAGAACACGATCGGGATGACCGGGTTGCGGATCGACCATGCGGAGATGTTTCTCAGGTCCACGGCGGCGCTCGTCAGGGTGCCGTTGCGCGCAGCGGTTCGACCTTTTCGCCGGGCGAGAGGAATGCGCCGGCGCGCAGGACGACCCGTTCCGAACCGGTAATTCCCTCGACCACCGCGATGCCGTCTGCCGTGATCGGGCCGGTCTTGACCGCGCGCCGCGCGACGCGGTCGCCCTTGCCGACGATATAGACGTAACTGCCCTTTTCATCGGCAAGGATCGCCGATTCGGGCAGCTTGGGCACTACCATTGCGCCAGCCGATATCACTGCAGAAGCAAATCCGCCGGGCCGTAATTCGGGCGCATAGGACAGTGCGATCCGCACGGTGCCCTGCCGGTCCTGAGGATCGATCACCGGGGAAACCTGCCAGACTTCGCCGGAATAGGAGCGGGCGCTGCCGACCGGCGTTACGGTCGCGCGCACGCCATTGGAGATCTGCAGCAGCGATTCCTCGGTCACGTCGGCCTTAAGTTCCATCTCGCCACCCTTGGCGATGCGGAACAGCACGCCGCTGCCCGAACTGACAATCTGCGCAGGTTCTATCTGACGCTCGAGTACGAGGCCAGCGGCCGGAGCGACGATGTTGAGCCGGCTGATGCGAGCGCGGGTTTCGCGCAGCTGCGCCTGCGCCACCCGCACTCGCGCTGCGGCGGCGTCGCGGGTCGCAGTCAGCCTGTCGATGTCAGCCTTCGAGATGAATCCGCGGTCGACGAGCTTCAGCCCACGCTCGAGGTTCGCCTGGGTCAGCCTGGCGTCCGCCTGCGTCACGCCGATCTGTGCTTCGAGGCCAGCCGCCTCCTGAACCTGGACCGAGCGATCGATTATCGCCAGCACCTGACCGGCTGCAACCCAATCGCCCGGTTCAACCAGCACGCGCTCAACCCGCCCGCCTTCGCCTGCCACGCCGACGGGAAGTTCGCGCCGTGCGGCAAGGGTTCCGGTAGTCTTGATTTCGCCCGCAACGGTTGCCCGGCCCGGTTGGAGCACGGTTACGCTCGGCATCTGTACGCCCGCGTCCTTGCCGAGTTCGTGCGGCTCACCCATCCGGTTGATGAACCACAAGCCGACCAGCACCAGCACGATAAGCGCGCCGATAACAACCATGCGCCGGGTTACGACGCTTTCGCCGGCTTCGGACCCGGAATCAATGTGGCCCGCCACCGCCTCGTCTGAGTCGATCTTGGCGTCGTAATTCATGCCATCCACCATAAGGCAGTCTGCAACGCCCCAAATCACTGACTGGCACGCGGGGACTGCTCGATCATCTGCCCGGGACGCGCGAGCACCCCGAAACCGACATCCCTCACGTTGCGCCGCGAAGGTCGGAACCCACTATATACAGGCGGCGGGACAGTGGCAATGTCAACTTGCTGCACTGCGACAAGACCGATTCGCCATTAGTCGACGGCCATCACCCGGCAAATTCCGGAAATTTCCGGCAGGACCGGCGGATCTTTCAGCCGGTCCGCCGCTTCGATCAGAGGTTTATCGCACCCGGCCGCGCTGAACGAGATTGACGATCGCGAGCAGAATCACGGCACCCACGAGCGCGATGATCAGGCCCTGGATCGAGAATTCCTTGACCGAACCGGCATAGCCAAACTGGTTAGCAATAAGATTGCCGACGACCGAGCCGACGCAACCGACAATGATATTCCAGAAAATGCCCATCGAGGCATCACGGTTCATCACCATGCTGGCCAGCCAGCCAGCCACGCCGCCCACGACAAGCGCGATAATCCAACCCATAACATCCTCCTGTTCGCGCAGGAATGCGCAAAGAATCGCACCCGCTGCGGGAGGTTGTCCGTCGTCAGAACATTTGGCGCAATGTGCGGCTTAGATTAGCGGAGTGCAGGCCTCATCTGGGGTTGATATTAGGCGGCGATCTTGCGGTGTTGCAAGCGGCGGTGTTTAATGGTCTGTCGCTTGATCCTTTCTCGTTGTTTGATGATGGCGCTGGCCCTGCCGAAGTAGGCGTCCGCTGGCGTCACGTTGTTCAGGCTCTCGTGGTAACGCTGGTTGTTGTAGTGTTCGATGAACGCCTCGATCTGGGCCTCAAGGTCGCCGGGCAGGAAGTAGTTTTCCAGCAGGATGCGGTTCTTCATGGTCTGGTGCCAGCGCTCGATCTTGCCCTGCGTCTGGGGATGGAACGCCGCGCCACGCACATGGCTCATCCGATGGGCTTCGATGTATTCCGCCAGTTCGCCAGCGATGTAGCTTGGGCCGTTATCGCTGAGCAACCTGGGTTTGTGGAGCACCGTGGCGCTGTCGCAACCCGATGTCGCCAGCGCAAGATCCA
>CAMDQY010000126.1 GCA_945906005.1 Novosphingobium sp. Chol11
CGTGGCGGTCTCGCCATTGTCTCATCAGCCCGCGACACCTGCTCCGACGCCACGCGCAGCCACCCTCGCCGCGCACGTCAAGGCGCAGCCGCAGCCAGGTCAGCTCGACAGTGAGATGCGCTGCCTTGCCGGAGCGATCTATTTCGAGGCGCGCGGCGAATCGCTCGATGGACAGCTCGCGGTCGGCCGCGTGGTTGTCGAGCGCGCCAAGTCGGGTCGCTTCCCGACGAGCTATTGCGGCGTCGTATTCCAGCGTTCCCAGTTCTCGTTCGTTCGTGGCCAGTCGATGCCTAGCGTGCAGGAAAGCACCGCCGCATGGCAGCGTGCGGTCGCGATTGCCCGGATCGCCGACGAAGGCACCTGGCAGAGCCCGGCACAGGGTGCGCTGTACTTCCACTCCACCTATGTCTCTCCCGGCTGGCGCCGCCAGCGACTCGCCCGGATCGACAACCATATCTTCTATCGTTGAGAGATGAGGGCGGGCGCGGAGAATTTCGCCCCGCCCGCCCTCACGGCGAGACTTCTACCCACATCGGCGCATGATCGCTGGCCTTATCGCGGCCACGATGGACCTTGTCGACGCCGCAACTCACCAGTCGATCCGCCAATTCGGGGCTGAGCAGGGCATGGTCGATGCGGAAGCCGTGATCGCGCTGCCAAGCGCCCGCCTGATAGTCCCAATATGTCCACACGCCGCCGCGCGGATTGTGCAGGTCGAGCGCATCGGTCCAGCCGTCGCCCAGCAGCCGCGAATAGGCATCGCGCGATTCGGGCTTCATCAGCGCATCGAGCGCCATCGCCTGCACCGACCAGACGTCCTTGTCCTCTGGGATGACGTTAAAGTCGCCGAGAACCACGGCTGGGACTTCCTCGTCAGCGATCTCGGCCATGCGTGCACGCAGACGCTCCATCCAACGCAGCTTGTAGTCGAACTTCGGGCCGGGCTGAGGGTTGCCATTGGGCAGGTAGATGCAGGCAACGCGCAGACCGAAGACATCTGCCTCGATATAACGCGAATGCTCGTCCTCCGGGTCGCCGTCGAGACCGCGCCGAATCTCCACCGGCTGTTCGCCGAGTGCGAGGATCACGACACCGTTGAAACCCTTCTGGCCGTGCCAGATCGCCTTGTAGCCGATCTTCTCGAATTCGCTGGCGGGAAAGCCCTCGTCCTGCGTTTTGATTTCCTGGAGGCAGGCGACAGAAGGCTGCGTTTCTTCCAGCCATTCGATGAGGCGAGGCAGCCGCGCCTTGATTCCATTGATATTGAAACTGGCGATTTTCATGCGTTGACCGGGCTCGCCTTGGCCGAGCCCTCGCGCGGTGCCAGCCCGCTCCCCCACCCGGCCTCCCAACGAAATGGCATGCATTGGGAGGCCGGGTGGGGGAGTGGGCTGGTGCGGATTGAGCCGTCAGGCGAACAACAGGCGATCACACCGAGAAGCTCGACCCGCAGCCGCAGCCCGAGGCCGCATTGGGATTTTCGACCTTGAAGGCCGCGCCACCGAGCGATTCGACGTAATCGACCACGCAACCGGCGACCAGCTCGAGGCTGACCGGATCAACGACGAGGCGGACCCCGTCGGTTTCGGCGATCATGTCGTCGCCATGGGCCGCATCGGTCAGACCGAACTTGTACTGGAAGCCCGAGCAACCGCCGCCTTCGACCTCAAGGCGCAGGATTGCCGGCTTGGCCTGCTTGCCGGCAATGGCTGCCACGCGGGCGGCCGCCGAGGGACTGAGCGTGAGGGTTTGCGTGTCCATAGTGCCGATGTAGGCATCGCGCGGGCCAAGGGCAAGCTGCGCGCGAATCCTTTCACGCCGTCTGGATATAGCTGCGCATCGCCTCGGCTTCTGCCTGGACCTTCTCGATCCGGTATTTGACCAGGTCGCCGATCGAAACGAAACCGGTCATCCGTCCGCCTTCCATCACCGGAAGATGCCGAATGCGCCGCCGCGTCATCAGTGATAGGGCTTCGAGCGCTTCCGTGGCCGCATCCACCGTTACCGCTGGGGCAGTCATGGCCTCGTTCACGCTGAGCGAAAGCGCCTGCGGGCCGTGTTTGCGCAGCAAATAGATCACGTCGCGCTCGGAAAAGATGCCGACGACCGAACCATGTTCGACCACGGGCAGCGCGCCGATGCGGTGCTCGGCCAGTAGCTCTATGGCTCGGGCGACTGTGCAGCCCGCTTCGCAAGTAACGATCTCGAAGCTGCGGGAAGCGAGAATGCGGCCAATGGTCATCGCGACTCTCCAGTGTGTTGTTACAGAGATTATGCCACAAACCCGGCCCGCGCGCCAATTCGGCGCGACGCGTAGAGTCTCGTTCGAAATTCGCGATTTGCGAATTTCGGATCAGATATGAAGGACAAACCGAATTGCCTTGCCTGCGCGACCTAGTCGCGCGATTGCGACGGCGTGAAGATACCCGGTTCTCCGCTCGACGATCCCGACAAGGCTGCCTACGCTTGGGCGCGGTATCGCAGGCTGATGCGCTGGATGGTGTTCGTCACGCTGACGACCATCGCCATTGCCATGACCTTTCTCTATCGCAGCAACGGCTTCGTCTCGATCCACTTCTACATCGCCACCGCGCTCGGGATCGGCTTCACCATACTGCTGATGTCGGCGCTGATGGGGCTGGTGTTCCTCTCTGCGGGAACCGGCTACGACGATGCGATCATTGATCCGCTCGAGGACGAGCGCAAAAATTAGGCTTCGGGCGGGGTCAGCTGATAATCGGCCACCGGTACGCCGCCGATCAGGTGTTCCTGGATAATCCGCTCCAGCACCGGCGGCGTGCAGCTGTGGTACCAGACATTGTCGGGCCAGACGACCGCGATCGGTCCGGCCATGCAGATCCGCAGGCAATCAGCCTTGGTGCGATTGACCCCGCCCTGCTTGTCGAGTTTCAGCTCCTTGAGCCGCGCCTTGAGATACTTCCAGGCCTCGGTGCCGACTTCGCGAGGGCAACAGGCGCCCTTCTCCGATTCGGCGCATAGGAAAATGTGACGCGTCGCCACGTCGGCACCATAGGCGGCAAAGGCGCGCTGTGCGCCGAGCAATGCCTCGGGCGACGGATTCATTGGCGAATCAGCCATGGTTCCATCTGCTCGCGGTAGTGCTGGGGGTGCGGCGCGGTCTTGCCATCGAGCATCGTCACCATGATCGTCTCGGCATAGGCAATCGCTTTTTCACCCTGAGTTAGAAGTTGCGCGATCGTCTGACTGGTCGTCCCGAGTGCACGAAAACCAGTGTGGCAGACGACCGGTTCGGGGTAAAATCCCTCGCCGAGGAACTGCACGTTGAGGTTGGCGACCACGATCGTGAACCTTGCACTTGCCTCGGTCATGCCGCTGGAACGGTGCAGATAGCCGCGGCCTTCCTGCAGAAGGTCGATCAGCTTGACGTTATTGAGGTGGCGATTGACGTCAAGATCGCTGTAGCGCAGTCCGATTTCGGTGAGCATCGGATAGCTGGCAGGTTCGAGCAGATAGGGTTCGGGCTTGGCCATGGGCAAGCCTTAGGCAGCCATGGGGCGAGCGTCCAGCGGTCAGCCCTTCTTGCCGGAAATCCGTCGGATCTCGTCGGCCACGAGCCGCTCGACCAGCGGCGGCAGGTTTTTCTCCAGCCATTCTGCCAACGCCGGCCTCAACAGCTCGCGCATCAGGCTTTCGATCGAAGTCTCGCCAGAGCGCACGATCTGCGGCTGCGCGCCAGGCTGGGCGAGCATCGCAAGCGCGGCGAGCGTATCGCGCATTCCGGCCTGGGTTTCCTCGCCGAGCAGGGGTGCGTCGTCAGCTTCGGCTCCGTCGGACTCGGCATCGTCGAGAAACTGGGCATTCGAGGCGAGGTCGAGCACGTCGTCTTCTTCGTCCTCGGGCAAACCCCGGGTTTCGCGCTCACGGCGAAGATCGGCTGCGCCGGCGCGATTGTCGCGCGCGATCACCTGCTTGATCGATGCGAGGATTTCCTCGACGCTTGGTTCGGATGTTTGCCCCATCTGCCTACCCTGTCGCCTTTTGTTCACTTTGTGGTCGCATCGCTATTCGTGAAAAACCGGTTCCCACTTTTTCGCACGATGCTCTCGTTCACTTAGCCGGAATCTCGCCGTCCTGCACCGCCGTGTCAACGGTTCTTGTGCTTTTGGCGACTGGAGCGGGATCGTCGTCCCAATCGAACCACTTGCCGCGCACCCGTTCGTAGTTGGTCTGAGGGTCATACAGAACGCCGCCATCGAGGCCGAGATCGCGCGCTTCGGCGCGGCCCATCGCCGCAAGCAGCGTGAACCCGGCGACATAGGCGTTGCGCCGCGCGGTGACCAGACGGACGCGGGCGGAAAGCAATTCCTGCTCGGCATCGAGAATGTCGAGGATCGTGCGGTTGCCCACCGTGTTTTCGGCGCGGACGCCTTCAAGGCTCAGTTCGGCGGCATCGACCGCGACCTGCGAGCTTGCAATCAGGTCGCTGGCCGCAAGCCACGAGGTATAGGCCGCACGTGCCTGCGCGATGACGTCCCGCTCGGCGGCGATCTCGGATTCCATTGCGGCATTGGCGAAGGCCTGCGCCTGGCGGCGTTGCGCGGCGGGGCGTCCGCCCTGGAACAGCGGCAGCGATAGACGCGCGCCGACCTGAGCCGACTTTTCGCTCTGCGCGACATCGCCTGCTATCGCGCCGCCAAGCGTGCCAAAATAGTCATTGTAACCGGCCTGACTGTAGAGGCTCACCTTGGGCAAGCGGCCAGAGCCGGCAACATTGATATCATATTTCGCTGCCTCGGCCTCTTCACGCGCGGCGATGATATCGGGATTGCTGTCGAGCGCGACCACCACCGCGTTCTCTGCCGAATCGGGGAGGTTGGGCAGCGGCGGCGGCGGAGCGAGGACACCGGGGGGCGAGCCGACCAGCCGGATATAGGTTTCGCGCGCGGCGGCAAGATTGGCCGACGCGGTGCGCGCGTCGCCTTCTGCCAGCGAGAGCCGCGCCTGCGATTGCGCGACGTCGGTTCGGGTGAGGTCGCCGATCTCGAAACGGTCGCGCGTCGCCCTGAGATTGACGCCCAGCACATCGACCTGATTGCGGCGCAGTTCGACGATCGCCTCATTCAGGATCACGCCCATGTAGGCCGCGACGACCTGTGAGAAGATCGCCGATTCGGTGCCGCGCAGGTTGGCCTGTCCCGCCTCGACGCGGGTCTTGGCGGCCTTGACCGAGTTCTTCACCGCGCCGCCTGAATAGAGCGGAACGCCAAGCTGGATCTGCGAGGAAAGCGCCCGGTCGGGGCTGGTGAAGCTGTTATCGCTCTTCTTGATGAACTCGGTGTAGGTAGTATCCGAGGTCACCGAGGGAAGGCCCGCCGCCTTTTCGATCGGCACCGTCTCGTCAATGCCCCGCTGTTGCGCGCGCGCAGCCTGCAGCGAAGGGTTGGACGTATAGGCCTGCGACAATGCCTCGCGCAGCGTGTCGGCGGTCGCGGGCGCGGCTATACCGAACAGCACCGCTCCCGTGCCAGCCAGAAGGCCAATACGCAATTTGAAGGGTTTCACGTCTAGAAATTCCAGCGCTTGGGCGTCCTGAACTGATCGAGCACCGGTATACCGATGTCCGCGACCGGCAAGAGCGCGATCTCGCCGCCGACCCTGGTGCCCACGGCAAGCCTGGTGACGCCCCGTTCGAGCACGCCTGTCACGATCCGTCCGCCTTCCGCCAGCAGCGAGGCGATAGCGCGCGGCAGTTCTTCCACCGCGCCGTCGATCACTAGCAGCGTGAAGGCGCCCTTGCCTCGCTTCGATGGTGCGGCATCGGCGGCAAGTGCATCGAGCGAACCGACCAGCGGGCGAAGCAACGCGGCAAGATAACCCTTGCCGTCGCCGATCAGCAGCGCCTTGTCCGCCTCGGCGGGCATTGCCTCGGCCAGCATCCGGCCGTGAACCAGCGGAGAGGCGAGCTGGCCGCCGCTCTCCAGAGGAATTGAACGGTCGATATAGGCGGCATCGCGCATTGCGTCGGGCACGAAATCCTCGCGCGCGATGGCGGCCATGGCGTTGAGAACCCACGGCTCGTTGACGCCGCTGGTGCGCAACTGGCTGTCGATCATGGCGCGTCGCGCAGCCTGTGACCTTGTTTGCGGTGTGGTCATGTTGTTCGCCAAATCCCTTTGCGCGCCTGCCTATTGCATTGGCGGCGCGGCCCCGCAATTACCAATTGCGTCGGAACGTATCGCAATCTGCCGCAAAACCACCTTTGACCTTGTTCAATGGCAGTGTTTATGGAGCGGCAAAGGAGCAAGCCACATGTCCGACATGGTGACCATTCGCGAACAGGACCTGATCGACAGCACTGCCGATGCGCTGCAGTTCATCAGCTACTATCATCCGATGGACTATATCCGCGCGCTCGGCGAGGCTTACGAGGCCGAGCAAGGGCCAGCGGCGAAGGATGCCATCGCCCAGATCCTCACCAACAGTCGGATGTGCGCCGAAGGGCACCGCCCGATCTGCCAGGATACCGGCATCGTCAACGTGTTCGTCAAGTGGGGGCAGGACTGCCGCCTTGGCTCGGAAATGTCGCTGCAGGACGTCGTCGACGAGGGCGTGCGGCGCGCCTACAACAATCCTGAAAACAAGCTGCGCGCTTCGATCCTTACAGATCCGGCGTTCACCCGCCGAAATACCAAAGACAATACCCCGTGCGTGTTGTCGGTGGAAATGGTGCCGGGCAACACCGTCTCGATCGATGTCGCGGCCAAGGGCGGCGGGTCCGAAAACAAGTCTAAGTTCAAGATGATGAACCCCAGCGACAATGTGGTCGAATGGGTGCTCGAAATGCTGCCGCAGATGGGTGCGGGCTGGTGCCCGCCGGGCATGCTCGGCATCGGCATCGGCGGCACGGCGGAGCATTGCATGAAGCTCGCCAAGCAAAGCCTGATGGAACCGATCGACATGGGCCAGTTGAAGGCGCGCGGGCCCGAGAACGACGTCGAGGCGCTGCGCATCGAGATTTTCGACAAGGCCAATGCGCTCGGCATCGGCGCGCAGGGGCTCGGCGGCCTGTCGACCATCCTCGACGTCAAAATTCTCGACTGGCCGTGCCATGCCGCGGGCAAGCCCGTCGCCATGATCCCCAATTGCGCCGCGACGCGCCACGCGCATTTCACGCTCGATGGTTCTGGGCCGACATATCTTGAGACGCCCAAGCTCGACCAGTGGCCCAATGTCCAATGGACGCCCGATGCCATGGCGAAGCGTGTCAACCTTGATACGCTGACGCAGGCTGAAGTGTGCAGCTGGAAACAGGGCGACCGGCTGCTGCTCAATGGCAAGATGCTCACCGGGCGCGACGCGGCGCACAAGCGCATCCAGGACATGCTGGCGAAGGGCGAGCCGCTGCCGGTCGATTTCCGAAACCGTGCGATCTACTACGTGGGGCCGGTCGATCCGGTGATGGGCGAAGTCATGGGGCCAGCCGGCCCGACGACGGCAACGCGGATGGACAAATTCACCGACATGATGCTCAATCTGGGCCTATTGGTGATGATCGGCAAGGCCGAGCGTGGGCAGGGCGCGGTGCAGGAAATCGCCAAGCACAAGGTCGCTTACCTGATGGCAGTCGGTGGCGCAGCCTATCTGGTGGCGCGAGCGATTCGCGAATCGAAAGTCGTCGGCTTCGAGGATCTTGGCATGGAGGCGATATACGAGTTCACGGTAGAGGACATGCCGGTGACGGTCGCGGTCGATAGCGAGGGCAACAATGTCC
>CAMDQY010000127.1 GCA_945906005.1 Novosphingobium sp. Chol11
CCGCCGCTGGTCGCATAGGCCTTGCCTGAGAATTTGCCGCCCGAATGCAGCGTGGTGAGGATCACCTCGAGCGCCGACTTGCCGGGAAACTTGGGATGTTCATCGACCGGGATGCCGCGCCCGTTGTCGGTGATGGTGAGGCGGTTGCCCTCGTCCAGCGTCACCTCGATGCGGTTGGCGTGCCCGGCGACGGCCTCGTCCATCGCATTGTCGAGCACTTCGGCGGCAAGGTGGTGCAGCGCGCGCTCGTCGGTGCCGCCAACATACATGCCGGGACGGCGGCGCACCGGCTCGAGCCCTTCGAGCACCTCGATCGAGGAGCCGTCATAGGCATCGCCGTTGCTGGCAGGGAGAGCGTCGAACAGGTCGTTAGCGGGTTTGGGGGCCATGGGAACGGCTATAGAACACGCGCGATTCCGCGCGCAAGCTGGGTCTGCGGATTGTCCTCAGTCCTCGAACCGGGCGGGAGCGGGGCTGACCGTGACGACAGTGCCGCCGCGTAGCTCACGCACTTCGAGCGCGCGTTCGACAACGCCGTTCCTGGAGAAGCGGAACGGGCCGTCGAGGCCGAGAAAGCCTCCCTTTTCGGTCAGCTTCCCGGTTGGAAATACCGAGCCCGGCTTCCATTCGCGGGCAACGCGCAGGCTCAGCAGCACCGCGTCATAGCCAAGCGTGGCAAGCCGATAGGGAGCCGCTCCGAAACGCTTGCGATAGCTATCCGAGAACTGGCCGAAGCGGTTGTCGGCAACGGCGGCAAACCACGCGCCCTCGAGCGCCTTTGTCGAAGCGATGAGCTTTTCGCCGCTCCATAGCTCGGTGCCGATCAGACGGGCGGCTGCGCTGCCGCCGGTGGGATTGAGGATCGGCGCGGCGGTGCTTGCCATCCGGCCACCGTCCGCGATCAGCACTGCGCCATGGCCACCTCGTTCCACGATCCGGTTTGCTGCGGATGTGAGCGAGGTGTTGCTGCGGTCGTAGGCTTCCATCGCCATGACGGTCGCGCCATTCTGTTTCGCCGCGATCATCAACGCATTGGAGGCACGGTCGCCGTCTTCGCCGCGGGGCACCAGCGCCGCGAAGCTCTTGATCCCGCGACTGGCGGCATAGGTCACGCTGCGCGAGACCGATTGGCTGGGCAGGTTGCCCATCACGAAGACATTGCGGGCGGCGGCGGCTTCGTCGTTGGAAAAGGCGATGAGCGGGATCTTGGCAGGTCCCGCAACGGCCAGAACCGCTGGAATATCCGAGGTCAGCAGCGGCCCGAGGATAAGGCGATTACCGTCGGCCACGGCGCGCTTCGCCGCGTCTCCGGGGTTGGAAGCGGTATCGTAGGTGGTGACGCGCAGGTTCGTGGCATTGGTGTCGAGCAGAGCCATGGTCGCGGCATTGGCGATGGACTGGCCGACCGCCGCGTTAGGTCCGCTTGTCGGCACGAGCAGCGCCACCCGGTGACGCAGGGAATCGGTGGGCAGCAGGTTGGGCGAGGGCTCGGCGACCGGTGGCGGTGTTGGCGCTTGCCCCTTTGGAACCACGCTACACGCCGCTAGCACCATGCTCGCGCCGGCAATCGCCAGTTTGCGCCAATCACGGAATAGACCAATCATACCTTGCCGCTCCCCTGAAAACTGGCCCATGACGTCCCGGATGGACCAAGCTCTCCTGCCCGGACTCTATATCGTGGCGACGCCGATTGGCAATCTCGGCGACATAACGCTGCGCGCAATAGAGACGTTGCGTGGCGTATCCGTGATCGCCTGTGAAGATACCCGTGTGACGGGCAAGTTGCTGCGTCTTCTCGATATCAAGGCAAGGATGATCCGGTACGACGATTACGCTAGCGAGGACGACCGGCAACGTCTGATCGAGACGATGCAGGCAGCGCCGGTGGCGCTGGTCAGCGACGCGGGAACGCCGCTGGTGTCCGATCCGGGATTCCGCCTCGTGCGCGAGGCGCGCAAGGCAGGTGTTCAGATCACCAGCCTTCCCGGAGCGAGCGCGGCGATTGTCGCACTCACGTTGTCGGGGCTGCCGAGTGACCGGTTCCTGTTCGCTGGATTCCTGCCGAACAAGGCCAAGGGACGGGCCGATGTTCTGGCCGAGTTGGCGAGCGTCCCGGCGACATTGGTGTTTTACGAGACGGCGCCGCGACTGGGCGAATCGCTGGCTGCCATCGCGCAGGTCTTGCCGGGGCGCGAAGTCGCTATCGCTCGCGAGCTGACCAAGAAATTCGAGGAATGCCGGACTGGCACGTCTGAAGAACTGGCGGCGCACTATGCAGCCCATCCACCCAAGGGTGAGATCGTACTGCTGATCGGGCCGCCTCTCGCCGCCGAGCCACCTACAGGCGCCGATGTCGATGCGCTGCTGCTGGCCGCGCTCACCAATGAGAAGCCATCGCAGGCGGCGGGACAGGTGGCGAAGGCGACGGGGCTCGATCGCAAGTTGCTCTACGCTCGCGCCATGGAACTGCGCAGCCAATGAAGCGGCAATTAGCCGAAAATCAGGGCAGGCGCGCCGAGGATCGCGCTGCCTTGTGGCTGGAGGCACTGGGGTGGGAAGTGCTCGACCGGCGGCGCAAGACCAAGCTGGGCGAGATCGACCTGGTCGCGCACGATGGAAATTCGGTCGTTTTCGTCGAGGTAAAATGGCGGAAAAGCGCCGATCAGCTCGACCTTGCGATCGACGAATTCCGCCTGCGCCGGGTCGCCGCCGCTGCAGAGGCCGTGGCGCATGACTATGCAAAGCACGGCGAAGACATGCGCATCGACGTGCTGCTGCTTGCGCCGGGCGTTGAGCCGCGCCACATCGTCAACGCCTGGATGCCTTGAGGGAATCACTAAATCATGAGCTTGCGCGTAGCGGTCCAGATGGACCCGATGGAATCGATAAAGATCGCCGGGGATTCCTCGTTCCACCTGATGCTTGCGGCGCAGGCGCGCGGGCATTCGCTGTGGCACTATGACGTTCGCACGCTCGCCTACGATACCTCGCAGGGCGCGGGCGGCCGGCTGACCGCCTGGGCCGCGCCGGTCACGGTCCAGCGTGTTGAGGGCGAACATTTCACCATGGGCGAACATCGCCTTATCGACCTCGCAGCCGATATCGATGTGGTGCTGATGCGCCAGGATCCGCCGTTCGACCTCGGTTATATCACCGGTACGCACCTGCTGGAACGGCTCGCGGGCACGACACTGGTGGTCAATGATCCCGCCAGCGTGCGCAATGCGCCCGAAAAGGTGATGGTGCTCGACTATGCGCGGTTCATGCCGCCGACCTTCGTCGCGCGCCGGATCGAGGACGTTCGCGCGTTCCACGAGCTCCACCCCGGCGATCTCGTCATCAAGCCGCTCCACGGCAACGGCGGCAAGGCGGTGTTCCGCCTGCCGGCCGACGGCAGCAATCTCGGCGCGCTGATCGAGATGTTCCACAATGCCTGGCCCGAACCGTTCATGGTGCAGCCATTCCTCCCCTCGGTTTCCGACGGCGACAAGCGGATCGTGCTGGTCGATGGCGAGTTTGCAGGCGCGATCAACCGCAGGCCGGGAGAGGGCGAGTTTCGCTCCAACCTTGCGGTGGGAGGCTCGGCCGAAGCCGCCACACTGACCGCGCGCGAGGAGGAAATCTGCGCCGCCATGGGTCCGGACCTGAAGCGCCGGGGCCTCGTGTTCGTGGGCATCGACGTGATCGGCGGCGAGTGGCTCACCGAGATCAATGTGACCTCGCCGACCGGGATCGTCGCCATCGACCGCTTCAATGGCAGCGATACCGGCGCAAGGATCTTCGAGGCGATAGAGACCCGCCACGCCGCTATGCGAACCATTGCCGGCTTGCGGAGTTATCAAAATCCATGGATGCGTTTGTAGTGCGGCTGGTCGAGCTTGGCGGTTATTGGGGAATTTTCTTCCTGATGATCGCCGAAAACGTGTTTCCACCGATCCCTTCGGAACTGATCATGGGGCTGGGCGGCGTATTCGTTGCGCGCGGCAAGATGGACTTCTGGCCGTTGCTCGCGGTTGGCACCGCCGGTACGGTGATCGGTAATTACTTCTGGTGTGCCCTGGGAGACCAGCTCGGATATCAAAGACTTCGGCCAATCGTCGAGCGATGGGACCGCTGGCTCACGCTCGAATGGAACGAGGTCGAGAAGGCCAGCGCCTTCTTTCGCAGGCACGGCCAATGGGTGGTCTTCGCCATGCGATTTTCGCAGTTCCTGCGGACGATCATCTCTTTGCCCGCCGGGCTGACGCACATGTCGCGCTGGCGGTTCGTGCTGTTCACGACTGCTGGCTCCGCGATCTGGAACGTGGTGCTGATTGCAGGCGGGCGATTGCTAGGTAGTCGGCTCGAAAATGCCGAGCGGATCATCGGATGGCTGACAATCGCTTCAATCGTGGTGCTGATCTGCTGGTATGCGTGGCGGGTCGCCCGCTGGAAGCCGAAGGATTAGCGCTGTTCGCGCGGATGCGCGCTGCGGTAGGCATCGAGCAAGGTAGCGGCATCGACTTTGGTATAGATCTGGGTCGACGAAAGGCTGGCGTGGCCCAGCAGCTCCTGGAGGCTGCGCAGGTCAGCGCCAGCGCCGAGCAGATGCGTTGCAAAGCTGTGGCGAAGCGCGTGCGGGGTGGTTGTAGCGGGCAGGCCTAGCGCGATCCGGGCCCGCGCCGTCGCCTTCTGGACCATGCCCTGCGACAGCGGCCCGCCTTTTGCGCCGCGAAACAGCGGCATATGAGGCTCCAGCGGCCAAGGACATTGCGCTGCATATTCCGCCACCGCTTTCCGAACCAGCGGCAGGATCGGAACCATCCGCTGCTTGCTGCCTTTGCCGGTCACTACGATCGTTTCGCCCAGCGGCAGCGCCGATGCGGGAAGCGACAGTGCCTCGGCAATGCGCAGTCCAGCGCCGTAAAGCAGCAACAGGACCGCACGGTCGCGCGCGCCGATCCACGGCTCGGCGGCGTCATCTGCGACCATATCGGCAAGATTGACCGCATCGTCGGGGGTGACGGGTCGGGGCAAGCCCTTCTTGACGCGTGGCCCCTTCATTCGCGGTGCGGAACTGTCGTCGCGGCCTGCCTGCCTGCGGGCAAAGGCAATGAAACCCTTGATCGCGGAAAGCTCACGCGCGGCAGAGGCATTGCCCAGTCCTTCGGCGCGCCGCCGGGCGAGCTGCGCGCGCAGGTCAGCGGGAGCGAGATCGGCCACCATGTCCCAGCTTTCAGCGCCGACAGCTTCGATCAAGCGCGCTGCCGCCGTTCCATAGGCGCGCACTGTATGAGGAGAGCGCCTGCGGTCCTGCGCAAGGAACAGGGTCCAGGCTTCGAGCATGTCCGCGTGGGTCATGTGGACACGAGTTCGTATGGGACCAGTTCCGCCAGCAGGCCATCGAGCAGCGGCATTCCGGCCGGGGAAACGCCGATGCACGCGCCTTGAGACCAGACAAGGCCCTTGTCGCGATAGAACGCGAATTTGTCGGCATTCAACAGGTCTTGCGTCGCCAGACCCAGTCGCGCCGCAAGCGCTGCAAGGTCCACGCCTTCGGCCAGCCTGAGGCCCATCAGCATCGCCTCGCTTGCCTGTTCGCGCGCGCCCAATGGCCGTTCCTCGGCAAGGCTGTTGCCGTTGCGTGCCACGGCGGAGAGCCAGTTTTCCGGTTTCTTGTGCCGAACTGTCGCCATGCCGCCGCGCCTCCCATGTGCGCCGGGACCGATCCCGCAATAGTCCTGGTACCGCCAGTAGGCGAGGTTGTGGCGGCTTTCCTCGCCCGTCCGGGCATGGTTGGAAACTTCGTAGGCGGGCAGGCCAGCCGATGCAGTGAGCGCCCGGGTCAGCTCGAAAAGATCGGCTGCGCGCTCATCGTCGAGCGGCTCGATCGTGCCATCGCGCACCAGCGTCTCGAACCGGGTGCCCGGCTCGATAGTGAGCTGGTAGAGCGACAGGTGCGAGGTGCCCAAGGCAATCGCCCGCGCAAGTTCGGCGTACCAGTCCGCCGGGCGCTGTCCGGGTCGAGCATAGATCAGGTCAAAATTGACCCGAGCAAAGGCCTGTTGCGCCACTTCGAGCGCTGCCAGACCTTCGGCGGCATTATGGAGCCGCCCGAGAAATCGCAACGTCTCGTCGTCGAGCGCCTGAAGCCCAAGCGAGACGCGGTTGATGCCCACGGCTGCCAGATCGGCGAACTTGTCCGCCTCGACCGACGAAGGATTGGCCTCCAGCGTGATTTCGATTTGCTCGGCAAAGCCCCAGAGGCGTTCGGCTTCCTTCAGCAGGCGCTCAACCAGCACAGGCGGCATCAGCGAGGGCGTGCCGCCGCCGAAGAACACCGATTTCAGTGGTTCGTCCCCGGCAAGCGTTGCCTCATGCTGCATATCCTTGAGCAGCGCGACTTGCCAAGCGTCGACGTCGACCGTGTCGCGAACATGGCTGTTGAAGTCGCAATAGGGGCACTTGGCGAGGCAGAACGGCCAGTGGATATAGAGCGCGCGGGCCATGGCGCGGTTCTATCGGGGAAACTGCTCCGCGACCAGCTTGGCGAAGGCCTGCGCACGGTGGCTGATCGCGTGTTTTGCGTCCGGTTCCATTTCGCCGAAGGTCTCGTGCTTGCCCTCGGCGACAAACACCGGATCGTAACCAAACCCTCGGTCTCCTCGCGGAGGCCAAACCAGCGAGCCGCGAACCACGCCTTCGTATACCGCGCTCTGCCCGTCGGGCCAGGCGATCGCGAGCACGCAATTGAACTGCGCGGCGCGGTCAACAACGGGGCCGATCGCCTGCAACATGCCTTCGACCTTGCCCATCGCCATGTACCAGTCTCGGCCCGGTTCGCCCTCGAACCACTGCCTCTGCGCCCAATCGGCAGTATAGACGCCCGGCCTGCCACCAAGGGAATCGACCGAGAGCCCGCTGTCGTCGGCGAGCGCCGGAAGGCCCAAACCTTCTGCCGCCGCACGCGCCTTGATCAGCGCGTTCTCGACGAAGGTCGTGCCGGTTTCGTCGGGCTCTGGCAGGCCAAGCTCGCCCGCAGACATACATTCCAGCCCATAGGGGGCAAGCAAGGACGAAATCTCGCGCAGCTTGCCCGCGTTATGCGTCGCGATGACGAGCCGTTCGAAGCCGAGCCGAGGGGTCATGCGCCGCGAACGGCAGCTTCCTGCGCTGCGAAGATCCGGTCGCAACCGATCCTCGCGAGGCGCAACAACCGAAGCATGCCTTCCTCGTCGTAGGGAGCGCCTTCGGCAGTCGCCTGCGCCTCAGCAATCAGGCCGCCTTCGATCAACACGAAGTTAGCATCGGCATCGGCGTTCGAATCCTCGATATAATCTAGGTCGAGCACTGGGGTGCCCTTGTAGATGCCGCAGGAAATCGCCGCGACCTTTGCGGTCAGCGGATCGTGCGTGATCAGGCCCTGCGCCATCAGCTTGTCCACCGCGAGCCGCAGCGCCACCCAGGCGCCGGAAATCGATGCGGTGCGGGTGCCGCCATCGGCCTGGATCACGTCGCAATCGAGTGTGATCTGGCGTTCGCCGAGATTCTTCATGTCGCATACGGCGCGCAAGCTGCGGCCGATCAGGCGCTGAATTTCCTGTGTCCGGCCCGATTGTTTGCCCTTTGCCGCCTCGCGGCTGCCGCGCGTGTGCGTGGCGCGCGGAAGCATCGAGTATTCGCCGGTAACCCAGCCTTCGCCCTTGCCGCGCAG
>CAMDQY010000128.1 GCA_945906005.1 Novosphingobium sp. Chol11
TCATCGTGTCGGCGAGCGCGGGCTGGTTTTCCGAACCTTCCGGCAGCTTCATACGGATCGAGATTTCGTTTGGCTTGCCGAATTGCTGAATGATCGGATCGCCATAACCGAGCGCGCCGACGCTTTCGCGCAGCTGGGCGACCGGAGCCTCGGGGCTCTGCGTGAAGGTCACCCGGATCATCTGCCCGCCGACGAAATCGACGCCGAGGTTGAGACCCTTGGTCAGGACCAGTCCGACCGATGCCGCCATCAGCACCATCGAGATGACATAGAACGGCACGCGCCAGCGCAGGAACCGGATGTTGGTGTTGTCGGGAATGAGCTTGAGGAGTTTCATCTGCCCGCTCCTAAATCACGATCTCGGACGGGCGCGTCCGGCGCAGCCAACCGGCTACCCACATGCGGGTCAGTGTCACCGCGGTGAACACCGATGTCGCGATGCCGATCATCAGCACGATCGCGAAACCGCGTATCGGCCCCGAGCCGAACACGAACATAAGCACTGCGGCGATGACATTGGTGATGTTCGCGTCGAAAATCGCCCGGCTCGCTTCCTTATAGCCGTTTTCGACCGCAGCGAACACACGCCGCCCCTTTGCACGCTCCTCGCGGATTCGCTCGTTGATGAGCACGTTGGCATCGACCGCCGCACCGATCGTCAGCACGAAACCGGCAATGCCCGGCAAAGTCAGCGTGGTGTTGACGATTGCCATGACGCCAAGGATCATCAGCACGTTGATGACCAGTGCGGCACAAGCATAGAGACCGAAGCGGCCATAGGTCGCTACAATGAACGCCATCAGCGCAACTGTGCCGACCAGCATCGCGATCATGCCTTTCCGAATCGAATCGGCGCCAAGGTCAGGCCCGACGGTACGTTCCTCGACCACGGTAAGATCGACCGGAAGCGCGCCCGAGCGCAGCGAAATCGCCAGTTGGTTTGCTGATTCGACCGTGAACCTGCCAGAAATCTGAGCGGAACCGCCAAGGATCGGCTCGTTGATATTGGGAGCGGACAGCACCTTGCCATCGAGAATGATCGCGAACGGCTTGTTCACGTTCTCGGTCGTCAGCTTGGCGAACTTGGCGCCGCCCTGCTGGTCGAAAGTGATCGAGACGACCGGTTCGTTGGTCTGCTGCTCGAAGGTCTGCATCGCATCGGTCAGGCTGTCGCCCTTGATGCCGCCCAGCCTGCGCACCGCAATCGCGGCGATGCCCTCCGAAGCGGGATCGGCATAAGGCACGATCTCGCTGCCAGGCGGAGCGATGCCCTGCGCCACGTCGGAAGGCGCGGCTGCGGTATCGACCAGCTTGAATTCGAGCTTGGCGGTCTGGCCGAGCAGTGCCTTGAGCGCACCGGGATCGTCCAGCCCCGGCACCTGGACAACGATCCGTTGCGCGCCCTGGCGGATGATGGTCGGCTCGCGCGTGCCAAGCTCGTCGATGCGCTTGCGCACAACTTCGGTCGCCGAATCCATGGCGTTAGTCACCGCCTGTTCGATGCCTTCATCGGTGGGAGTGAGGACGATCCGGTCCTCGTCCAGCACCTCGAACGTCCAGTCACGCTGGCCGGTCAGCCCCGCGCCATAGGTCAGCGGCAGCACTTGCTCGCGGGCGGCGTCTATCTGGGCGGGATCGCGCACCGTAAAGGAGAGCTTTCCGCCGCTCGACGAAATGTCGCCGATGCGTATAAGCGGCTCGGCGTTGCGAAGGCGGGCGCGAACCGATTCCTCCATGTTCTCGAGCCGCTGCGCACGAACCTGTGCGGGATTGGCCTCGAGCAAAATGTGGCTGCCGCCGGCAAGGTCGAGCCCCAGGTTGACCATCGGTTCGGGCAGCGCCTTGGGCCATGCCACGTTGGCGAGCGAAAACAGCGAGGGCAGCGCGGCCGCCATGAAGGCCAGGGTGATCCCCCACAACCAGATTTTCTTCCAGGTCGGAAATTCGAGCATGGCCTAGCGCCTAAAAGCGCGGTTGCCGCTCGCCGCGCGCTCAGTCATTGGCGGGGGTGGATCCGGGAGGAGCGATGATGTCGGAAATGGTCGACTTGACCGCCTTGACCTTGACGCCCTGGGCAATCTCGATCTCGGCATACTCGTCATCGACGCGGACGACCTTGCCGACGAGGCCACCGCCGGTCAGCACCTGATCGCCCTTCTTGATCGCGGCGATCTTGGCCACTTGCTGCTTCTGCCGTCTCATCTGTGGGCGGATGATCAAGAACCAGAAGATCAGGCCCATCGCCACCAGCGGCATGAACTGGATCCATGCAGGCGGCGCCTCTGCGGCAGCGCCAGCGGCCAGCATTGTCAGAATCTGGGTGTTCATGATCGAAAACGCTTCCTCTCAGCCCGGCATAAGGCTTGGCTGCGCGCGATTAGCAAGTCTGCGCGGCTCTGGCAACGCAGGGGATTTTGACGCGGCGCGCTATGCGCGCTTGTCATGCCCCGCCGCGCTGCCTATAGGGCCACCCCTCGGTCGGGACGTAGCGCAGCCTGGTAGCGCATCACACTGGGGGTGTGGGGGTCGGAGGTTCGAATCCTCTCGTCCCGACCAAAATAACAAGGCCCCCTCGTGGGGCCTTTGTTGTTTGTTGCGGGCAGGTTCGAACCGGAGAAGATGGTTCGACAAAACCGTCCCGGGGACGGTTTTGTGCACAGCGAGGCCGCAAGGCCGAGCGAAGTCCGAGGGGCTTCAAGCATCGCGCAGAAAAGTGGGGGCCGGTTTTCCGCAAGTTGCGATGCGACAACAAGTTCAAGCCCCGAGGATCAAAACCCGCCTCGGGCGGGTTTTGACAATACTCTAGTCCCGACTAAATTTTTCGATCGCTCAAAGGCCTAATTCGTCGCACTTCTCCCCACTGCCGCTCTGAAGCCCGCGACGATCGGCTCCAGATATGCAACAGCATCGTCGTAATCGCCGGGCGTATCGAGCCGCACAGAAAAGTCGGTGACGCCTGCCTCAAGCATCGCGCCGACCCGCTCCATGCTGGTATCGACGTCAATCCCGCCATTCTCTGCCTTCCTGAGCGACAGGTTGCCGACGATCCGCATGCCCACCGTATCGCCCCCAGCCTGGGCAACCGCCTCGCGCATTCGCGGTGCGGAATTAAGGATGTCGCCAGCATCAGGTCCCCACGGAATCCAGCGCGCACCGAAAGTCGCCAGCCGTCGCACGGTCGACTTGCGGAAGGTGCCCGAAATCCAGATCGGCACGCCGCCCTTTTGCAAGGGCTTGGGCATCTGGTGGATGTTCGAGAAAGTCAGCAGGTCAGACGAAAAGCTCGCCTGCCGTTCGCACCACAGGGTTGTAACGACCTCGAGCGCGTGATCGAGCAATGCACCGCGCCCTTCAAACGATAGGCCAGCCGCTTCGTATTCCGCCGCCTGCCAGCCGACACCGACACCCAGCGCCAGCCGCCCTCCCGACAACACGTCGATGGTCGCCGCCATCTTGGCAAGCACAACCGGCCTGCGCAGAGCGGCGAGCAGGATATTTGTCCGGAAATCAACTTGCGAGGTCTGGCCCGCGAGCCACGCGATCGTCGTGATCGGTTCGAGCCAGTGACCGTCCGGCCCGGTTGGCTGGGTCCCGCCCTTGCTGCCGCCAACTTCGGGCTTCGAATATTCCTCAAGTTGCTCGCCGAATACAACATGGTCCGAGATCAGCAGGCAATCGACTCCCGCCGTGTCCGTCGCGCGGGCGAAGGTCGCCATCGGCGTCCACCCGCCCGGATCGTCGGCGGCGAACGAGGGAAGCCCGGTGCAGAGCTGCGGCAGTGCGGTTGCAGTCATGTTGCAAATGTTCCTTAAGCGTGGCCTCGATCAGACCAGTTCGGGCTTACGCATCGCGTCGAGTGCCACGGTCTTGGTGTCCCTGCCCGAGCGAAGCACCGTGCCCGGAAGCTTGCCGTTATGTTCGCCATTGCGGACAATTTCCACGCCGTTGACCAGCACGTGGTCGATCCCTTCTGCGTCGGCGTAGAGCCGGAAATCCGTCCCTCCAGGAAGATCGTAGCGCATCTGGGTCGGTCCGCGACCGATTGTGTCCTTGTCGAAAACGACGATATCGGCGTGATAACCGGGAGCCAGTAGGCCGCGGTCGATAAGGCCGAAATAGGTAGCCTGGCGACCGGTGATCTGGTGGACGGCCTCTTCCAGCGTAATCACGCCGAATTCGCGCACCGCCTTTTGCAGGAAGTCGGTGGAGAAGGCGAAGGTATCAATAAGATCGAGGTGCGCGCCCGCGTCCGATGCGCCAACCAGCGTACGGTCATCGGCATAGACTTTGCCGCGCAAGGCGAATGTTTCGGCATTATCGCTGTTGTTGTCGGGCGTGAACACCGTGTCGAGATTGTCGGCCAGCGCCATGTCCAGCAGCACGTCGATTGGCGCGCGCTTTTCCTCGCGCGCAATGTCGCCAGTCTTGCGTCCGACGTATTTCTGGTTTTCTTCGCAGACGACCGAGGAGACCATGAAATTGTCGAGCTGTGCCAGACCCTTCAGCGGCGCATTAGGGTTCATGGTCTCGATACCTTCTGCCATCTGTTTACGTACGGCTGGATCGCGGAACTTGTCCATGCGCTCTTCAGGCGAAAGCTGGAACAGGCTCGGCCACACTCCGGGGAAGGCATCGAACAAGAACCCGCCGCGCAGGTTCATGTAGGCCGTGGCGCTGCCCGGCATGGCAAGCGCAATCACCTCTCCGCCGCGTTCGCGGGCGAAATCCGAAACCGCGAGTCGTTTCGCCACCATCGCTTCTGCGTCGGGCCGCTTCGAAACCCCAAGTACGTTCCAGTTGACCGGGCGGTTGCCCGCGATCGAAACGTCCGCCAGAAGTTCGGACATGCCGGGGCCGAATTCGAGATCGGGCAGCAGTTCGAGCCCGGTGCCCTCATGGTCCTTGACGACGCCGGCAAGAGCGACGATCTCGGAATGCTCGGCCCAGCGCGACGGCACGGGATTGCCGTCGCCATCGTTGTGGGTGTTCGAAACGGTGGTCGAAAAGCCCATCGCCCCTTCGGCAAGGCTCTTGCCGAGCAGCGCCTTCATTGCTTCAAGATCAGCCTTGCTGGCCTTTTCTCCAACGGCCCGGGTACCCATGACATAGCGGCGGATCGCCGAATGACCTGCGAAGAAGCCGGCATTGAGGCCGACTTTGCCCTCGAACCGGTCGAGAAATTCGCCAAAGCTCGACCAGTCCCACGGCACCGCACCGGAAAGCACCGCAAGCGGCATTCCCTCTACCCGCGCGAGCATCGGCATCAGATAGTCCGCCGAATCGGCGCTGAGTGGGGCAATCGAAAAGCCGCAGAACCCGCCGAAAACGGTTGTCACGCCGTGATAGCAAGAAGGGCTGAGGGTTGGGTCCCAGAACACCTGCGCATCGTAATGCGTGTGGCAATCGATGAAGCCGGGAGCGACCACACGCCCGGTCGCGTCGATCGTTTCGCGTGCGTCTTCATCTACAGTGCCCACCGAGACGATCCTGCCATCTCGTATGCCCAGATCGCCAGTATATCCTGGCTTTCCTTTGCCGTCGACGATGGTGCCATTGGCGATTTTTATGTCCAGCATCTCTGTCTCCTCTTTAACGCCACAATGCCATGCGAAGCGCGGGAGGCCAAACCGTAAAACCAAACTGCGTGGCAGTTTGCTCAAGCCCGTGCGGCTCTTGAGCAATTCCAAGCTGCAAGGCGCCAGCATCAACGCACCTTGGCCTGCGAATCTTCGCCTTATCGCTTGACAATGATACACCACTTCCTGTTTCCACTCATAGCCCAGATCCGGGCAAACCAGATCTGGGCAACTGCGACATTTAAGGGAGAGTGAATATGACCTCTTGGTTCCGTCAATATTGCTTCTACGTCACCGATATCGAGCGGTCGATCAAGTTTTACGAGTCGGTAGGAATGACCTGCACCAGCCGGACCCAGATCACCGACGACATCAAGGAAGCGGTGATGGAAAACCCTGAACGTGGCGGCTTTCTCCAGTTGGCGGAAGACCGGACCATCAAGGGCCCTATCGACATGGGTACTGCGTTCTGGAAGCTCTACATCTACACCGACGATTGCAAGGGCTGCTACGAGGCCGCGCTGGCGAACGGCGCGACCTCGCACACTGCGCCCCATCGCATGGAACGCTGGCCGGTCGAAATGGCCTATGTACTTTGCCCGGATGGCTACCTGGTCGAGTTCCTCCAGCGCGACCAGAGCCCCAGCGAAAACAACGCGGGTGGTTCACCGCGCGATCAATCGGTCAACTAACATCGTTGAACGCAAACGAATGGCCCGGAGCGCAGCCTGCACCGGGGTATTTTGCGCCTGCAGCCGTACGATACAGTTCAGAAACTTTACTAAATGTACCATTTTGGTTATCTGTTGTGATGAAATTCCTCATCGGAGAACCTGCCATACCCATTCTCGAAGACCTGATCGGCCCGCTCGTATCGCTGATCGACAAGGTCATTACCGATCCCGAGGCTCGTGCCAAGGCCAAGCTGGAACTGCTCAAGCTGGAAGGCTCGCACGAACTCAAGCGGATTGAGGCGCAACTTTCAGCAATCGTTACCGAAGCCAACTCGCAGGACCCGTGGACCAGCCGGGCGCGGGCGGCCTTCCTTTACGTCATGTATGCGCTGATCGTGTGGTCGCTGCCGATGGGCCTGCTCTCCGCCATTGACCGGGACACCGCAGACACCATCCCCGGCGAGATGACTGCCTATCTCGGCGCCCTGCCCGAGCCGCTCTACGCGCTCTTCGGGACGGGCTATCTTGGCTATGCAGTGATGCGCCAGTAGGGCAAGAACAAGGGTACCAACAAGTAGCACGGTCATGCTTGCGTGCACGGGGGCCTGAGCCTAACCGGTGCCGAGCGAACACAATCGGGACACTGCAATGGCTCACCGGCTGGTCTATGTGCTCAACGGGCCGAACCTCAATCTTCTGGGTACGCGCGAGCCCGAAATATACGGCAACCAGACACTCGACGAAATTGCGGGCTTGATCGAGGCGCGCGCGCAGGAACTCGATATCGAAATCGACATGCGGCAATCGAACCACGAAGGCCACCTGATCGACTGGCTGCAGGAGTCAAGGGCACAAGGCGCGCATGCCGTGCTGCTGAACGCAGCGGGCTACACCCACACCAGCGTAGCCCTACTCGACGCGATCAAGGCGATCGAGCTGCCTGTCTTCGAGGTCCACCTGTCCGATCCGCACACGCGCGAACCTTTCCGCCATCTGTCCTATGTCGGCATGGCTGCACGAGAGACCTTCCAGGGACACGGCGCGCAAAGCTATATTCTCGCGCTGGAAGCAGCGGCCAAGCTTTAGTCCAGAGGCACTCCAGGAAGCTGCTTCGCCGTCCTAATCGTCAGCGAGGTCTTTACGCTGGCGACGTTCGGCGCAGGGGTCAGCTTGGAAGTGAGAAATTCCTGAAACGACTGGAGATCGCGGCTGACGATCTTGAGGACAAAATCGATCTCGCCATTGAGCATATGGCACTCGCGCACCTCGGGAAGCGCGCGCATGTGATCCTCGAACTGGCGAAGCGCATCCTCGGC
>CAMDQY010000129.1 GCA_945906005.1 Novosphingobium sp. Chol11
CGCCGCGCCCGGTATGCGATCCGGTAAAGCGCGCGGTGCAGGCTGGCGGGGATCAGGCGCAGCATCAGACCCAGTCGAGCGCGCGCATCGCAACATAGGCTCCGCCCAGAATGAAGCAGACACCCAAAAGCCTCCGCACGAGCCGCACCCTTGCATCGAGCGCAAGCCCAGGAAAAGCCCAGGCCGCGCCGACCAGCGCGATGCCGCCAAGCGCGCCGCCTGCCGCAGCGGTAATCGGTGCCTGCATTACAACCGCAATGCCGAAAACGATGAAGCGCGCCGCATCGGTCAACTGATGGGCCAGCACAGTCAGCGTGAACATTCCGAGCGACTGACCCGGTTCACGCCCTGCTCCGCGCGGCGCGATCAGCAACGATTCCACCCCGGCAAAAGCTATCGACATGGCGCACAGGAACACGCGGGCGGCAGGTGCCATCAGCGGCACGATCAGCTTTGCCGCCCAGCCAGCAAATGCCGCAGTGAGAACCGAAACCACCATGGCGATCGCAAGCACCGTCCAGCGTTTGCCGTGCTCGCGCGACTGGCTGGCAACCGTCACCTGATCGCGCGCGGTAAGTCCGGAAAGCAGAACGGCTACAAAGGTGAGGTAAAATGGGATCACAGGACCGGTCGGCACCTTTGCTGTTTCTGATCCGAAACTTGCGTAGCTGATTTCGGGTCACCATTTGCCTCATGGTTAAGCAAACATACAGCCCTTGCTGTCATGAGGCGGTAATTGCTAGGCGGCAGTTGAGAGGCCGCAGGCAACAACGAGAAACCGACGATGAAGATCTGCGGCGAATGTGAAACGAGCGGGCGCCGCCTCGCAGTTACGATCACCGGGCTTGACCGCTCGGGCTGTGCGCTCGTCTGCGAAGGACATGACATGGTGCCCGAAGGTGACATGGCGCTGTGGATCGGCGCAATCGGCCCACTGGCGGCAATTGCCATGCAAAAGGACGCAACGCATGCCAATGCCTCCTTCCGAGAGCCGCTGGACCCGCGCATTCTCGACCATTTCGCTCAGGGATGAGTTTGCGCCCTGAACTTCCAGACAATGGCCGACAAGGTTCCCGTACTTGTAACCGGCGGCGCTGGTTACATCGGCAGTCACGCGGTTCTGGCCTTGCTGGACACAGGCTGGCCGGTGGCAGTGATCGACAATCTCGTTACCGGGTTTCGCTTTGCCGTGCCCGAGGGCGTACCGTTCTACGAAGGCGACATTGCCGACGAGGCGCTGCTGGCACGCATCTTTGCCGAACAGAAAATTCCCGCGATAATGCACTTTTCGGGCTCGGTAGTAGTGCCCGAATCTGTGGATAACCCTCTAAAGTATTACCTCAACAATACTGCGAAGGCCCGGGCCTTGCTGGCCTCAGTGGTCGATGCCAGCGTGCCGCACGTCATCTTCAGCTCGACCGCCGCGACCTACGGCATTCCGGAGGAATCGCCGGTGCGCGAGGATACTCCGCGCCGGCCGATCAATCCCTATGGCACCTCCAAGCTGATGACCGAGCTGATGCTTGCCGACATCGCCGCGGCCCACGCGGTGAACTACTGCGCGCTTCGATATTTCAATGTTGCCGGCGCGGACCCTCAGGGCCGCACGGGGCAATCGACCGCAGGCGCGACCCATCTCATCAAGGTGGCTGTCGAAGCAGCACTGGGCAAGCGCGACAGCGTCAGTGCGTTCGGCGCCGATTACGACACACCCGACGGTACCGGAGTGCGCGATTATATCCACGTTTCCGACCTCGCCGCCGCCCATGTGCTGGCGCTCGAGGCGCTGATTGCAGCGCCGCAGCCCTCGCTCACCATGAACTGTGGGTACGGGCGCGGATTTTCCGTGCTCGAGGTGCTCGACGCAGTCGACCGGGTCATAAACCGCACCTTGGTCCGGAATATGGAAGTGCGCCGCCCCGGTGATCCCGATGCGCTCATTTCGGACAATTCACGGATCGGATCAAACGGTGTTCTGGACATCGGTGGCACTGCCGTTGCGATTGGCACTGTCGGATCGGGCAGCACTGGTGGAACCAGTGGCAATTCGCTGGACATTGGCACCGCGACCGTTTCGCAGACGCTCAGCGCCAGCGCCGGCAACATCACGTTCCATGACAATGCCGAGGCAACCGGCAATGTCGTCATCACCGGAATGAGCGCGGGCGATACGATGATGGTCACCAACGCCGTCGCAACCGATTATAACTTCCAGCGCGACTTCCAGGACACCGACGATCTGGTGATCACCTATACCGATTTAGGTACCGGGGCGACCAACCGGATCGTGCTCGACGAGGTTTTGCCCACCACTGGGGCGGTTGGTTCCCTCGCTTTGGCGACCGCCCCAATGGGTTTCGAATTCATGACTTTCGCATAAGGTCCAGGCTCGTCGAGCCAACGTCAATAGCAACGCCCCGCCAAGGCCCGAAGCCTTCGCGGGGCGTTTGCCTTTCTGCCCCTCAGCGCGAAACGCGCACGAATTCTTCATAGGGCGTCGTATCGCCATCAGTGACCATACGCTCACCAACCATGAGCCAGGCATGCGCCATGAACGCGCCATCCTCGGCATGGCGCGCACCGACCCCTATCCGCGAAGCCACGCCGCCAGCGGCAAGCCAACGACGCGCCGCAACAGCGCGGATCAGATAGTCCGAGGAATACGTCGATCCCGCCGATGGGAAGACCAAGACGCGGTATCGCTGCCCCGCAGGTCTCTTTGGTCTTGGCGGATTGGGTCCTGCCGGTACCGTGGTATTCGTGGCTCTGGGCGCCGGCGGTATCGTCATGATGGCCAGCAGCGATTCAGCCGAATCGCCTTAGTCGACCATTCAATCGGTATCCCAATTCCGCTGATGCACCGGCGGCCTAAAAGAGCAGGCATCGCCTGCTCTTTTTGTTTTGGCGACGGCGCGGGCCGCGGTGTTCAACTGCGGGGGATTGTGCTCTAGGGAGCAGCACCACCTGAAAGAGGAACAACCGAATGCCTGGCCTGCGCCCCGATATCGATCCTGACGGTTTGCTCGAATATTCCGTGGTCTTTACCGATCGTTCGCTCAATCACATGAGCGAGGCCTTCCAGTCGGTGATGCACGACATCCACGCGATGCTTTGCGAAGTATACGGCGCAGAGCGCGCGGTCGTGGTCCCGGGTGGCGGCACCTATGCGATGGAAGCGGTCGCGCGGCATTTCGCGACTGGCGCCAGGGTCATGGTCATCCGTAACGGGTTCTTCTCTTATCGCTGGTCGCAGATCTTCGAGGCCGGATCGATCCCCGCGAGCGAGACCGTGCTCAAGGCCGGCCGGCAGGGTGATGCTGTTGATTCGCCCTTTGCCCCCTGCCCCATCGACGAGGTGGTCGAGCGAATCCGAGCCGAAAAGCCCGATCTGGTTTTTGCGCCGCATGTCGAAACCGCCTCGGGCATCATTCTCCCCGACGACTATCTGCGAGGCGTTTCCGAAGCTGTGCACGAGCATGGCGGCCTGTTCGTGCTCGATTGCGTTGCCTCGGGCTGCGTGTGGGTGGACATGGCCGCGCTTGGCGTCGACGTGCTGATTTCGGCTCCGCAAAAGGGCTGGTCGGCCCCGCCCTGCGCGGGCCTCGTGATGATGAACGGGGCCGCGATCGAGCGATGCCGGGCCTCTCAGTCCACGAGCTTTGCCGCCGATCTCGGCAAGTGGCTCATGATCATGGAAGCCTATCTTGACGGCGGCTATGCATACCATGCGACGATGCCGACCGATGCCTTGCGCATTTTCCGCAATGCCATGCTCGAAACGGAGCAGATCGGCTTTGAAAAGCTATGTGCGGCGCAATGGCAGCAGGGCAATGGCGTGCGTGCGATGCTGGACGAACGCGGCATTCGCTCGGTCGCCGCAGACGGCTTTGCCGCTCCCGGCGTGGTGGTCTGCCATACCGGCGATGCCGAGATCCAGAACGGAAAGAAGTTTGCCGCTGTTGGTTTGCAGATCGCGTCGGGAGTTCCGCTGATGGTCGACGAAGGGCCGGACTATCGGAGTTTCCGTCTCGGGCTATTCGGGCTCGACAAGTTACGGGACGTGCCTGCCAGCCTCGAACGGCTGAGAGCGGGGTTCGAGGCAGTGCTTTAAAGTCCCCGAACGATCCTGAATGGACGCAGCGCATCGGCGCGCCGATGAACGCCTCGATCCGCTCCTTCCAGTCGGGCGGCAGGTCGAGGCCCTTTGCACCGCCGCCGGTCGCGACGATGCTTTCGGGCGCGAACAGCTGCTTGATGCCGCGTTCCTCGCCGCGCAACATCCAGTCATACAGGTGCGGTGTGACACCAACGACATAGGTGGCCTTGCCGAGCAGATCCTCGACCAGCCGGTCGAAGAACACACTGAGCTTGTGCTTCACTTCCTGCTGGCCGGAAACCATGGCGCGATATTTTTCGAGCAGGGCCGGAGGGATCTCGAGCTGGTCGAGCTCGCCGCGCTGGCTCGCGCCACGCACCTGCCCCACCAGCGACATGAGATCGGCGCTCAGATACTCGTTGTTGAGCACATAGGTCGTCGCTTCCGAGCCGATGCCCGATACCAGCGCGTCCATCATCCGCTGCGCAAGGTGGCGGCCATGGCGGTAGGACGGGTGGACTATCGGCACCGGCCCGCCGCCATTGGCATCGATCAACAGGTCGATCGGGTTGGGCGATCCGTCCAGCGTGTCGTACGAGTGGAGGAACTGGTGGGCGAAGAACTCCGTCTCCCAGATACCGCGCGGCATGACGGAGAGCTTGCCGGTGGTCCCGATCGAATGGATCGGACGCAACGCCGATTGCGCTTCGAGGCTTACGAACCAGCTGTCGAAGCTATCGCAAGCCTGCGCATCGACGCCTGACAGATCATGCACGGTCAGCCCGTCGAGCCACTTGGTCAACAGGTCGAACCGCCCGCGCGTGACCATCGAAATCGGATAGGACTTGTAGACGGTGTGCCGAAACAAGAGCGGCGCAAGATCGTCGAGCTTGCTCACCCGATCGACGTTCTGCAGCTCGGCGAGCTTCCTGAGCTGCGGAATTTTCAGCGCCCGGGCTTCGAACCGCAAGCGGGCCGAGGCCAGCTGCACTTCCTCGCGCTTTACCCGGTCCCACTGCGCCTGCTCCTCGCGGGGGGTATCGAACAGCTCGGCCATTCCCGGCGGCGTCGCCGGCTTATCGATTGTGGTCTCGGCAGTGGTCATAAACGGGTCCGTCCATCCATTCCGAAGTCATCGCAATTTTCGGGCAAGCGCGCAGCAGCGGAAATTAAACGGCGCAAGGGCTGCGAAACTCTCTAGCGGCCCGATCTGCCCGGCAAGGCGAAAGCCACGACATGGTCGCTGCTGGGGGAGCCGAGCACCTCATGCCCTCCCGCCGCGATGACGACGATCTGGCGTCCCTTTGGAGTGGTGAAGGTCGCAGGCGTGGCGTTCGGTGCTGCCGGAAGGCGCGCGCGCCAAAGTTCCTTGCCGCTGGCTACGTCGAAGGCCCGCAGATAATGATCCATTGTCGCCCCGACGAAGGCGAGCCCAGTCCTGGTCACGGTCGTCCCGCCCGTATTGAAGATGCCAGGCACGGCGATCCCCAGTGGAGCATTGTCGGCGCTGGTGCCCAGCGGTCGGTGCCACATGACCTTTTCGTTGACGATGTCGATTGCGGTCAGGTGACCCCAGGGCGGCGCAGAGCACGGAACGCCGAGCGGCGAAAGAAACGGCAACACATAAACGCCATAGGGCGTGCCGCTCTGCATATTCAGGCCCTTGCCGTGGTCCTGTTTGCCACTCGTCCGCGCGATTTCCTCGACCCTCTTGCGCGGAACGAGCTGGATCAGTTGCGGCAGCACGGCAGAGTTGAACACCATGACCTGACGTTGCTCGTCGATTGCCACCCCGCCCCAGTTGATGATCCCGAACTGTCCGGGATAGCTGATGCTGCCGCGCACCGAAGGCGGGGTAAAGTCGCCCAGATAGTCACGCGAGCGAAATTCGATGCGGCAAAGCATCTGATCGAGCGGCGTCATTCCCCACATGTCGCGTTCGCGCAGCGCGGTCGGACGCACGCCGGGAAAAGCCGAATAAGGCTGCGTCGGCGAATAGCGCTCGCCTGGAATGTTGCCTCGCGGGACCCTGCGCTCCTCGACCCCGTGGAGCGGTTTACCGGTCCGTCGATCGAGCAGGTAGATCTCGCCGCGCTTGGTCGCTACGGCCACGGCGGGCACGGCCCCTTGCTTGCCGCGATAAGTGAACAGTGCTGGCTGCGCCGGCACGTCGTAGTCCCAAAGGTCGTGGTGAGTGGTCTGGAACGCCCAGCGCAGCTTGCCGGTCTGAGCATCCAGCGCGACGACGCTGCTGCCGTAGCGCTCGATCTGGGGTGAGCGCAGGCCTCCGAAATAGTCGGGCGTGGGATTGCCGGTCGGCACGAACACAAGGCCGATTTCGGGATCGGCGCTGAGTATCGACCAGGCATTGGGCGAACCGCGCGTATAGCCTTCGGTCGCCGGTCCTTCACTGTGACCCGAATCCCAGACCCAGCGAAGCGCGCCGGTTTGTACGTCGAAGGCTCGGATCACACCCGAAGGCTCTCCGGTCTCGGCATTGTCCATGACGAAGCCGCCAAGAACGGCCGTGCCGTTCACGATCACTGGCGGCGAGGTGACGTAATAGAAGCCCTTCTTTACCGGCCCCATTCGGTCAAGGAGCGAAACCACTCCGTCCTTGCCAAAGCCCGCGCAGGGCTTGCCGGTTTCAGGGTCGAGCGCGATCATTCGGGCATCGCCGGTGGCGGTGATGATGCGGTCGGCGCAGGCACCGGACGATGCGGTGTCGGGCCCTTGAGCGGATACATAGGATACGCCCCGGCAGGCCATCAGCTTGGGGTTTGTCAGATCGAGCTTGGGATCGAACGCCCACCGCTCGGCCCCGCTATCGGCGTCGAGAGCTATCACCCGGTTGTGCGGCGTGCAGATAATGACCTTGTCGCGCACCTTGATCGGCGTCGTCTGAAACGTGTAGCCGCCAGGCGAATTCGGGTGGCTCTCCCGGCTGTCTCCGGTGCGATAGGACCAGAGCGGCACCAGATCACTTACGTTGGCCGGGGTCATCTGTAAGTCAGGCGCAAAGCGGTTGCCCATGCTCGTGCGACCGATTGCGGTCCAGTCGTCAGCAGCGCCCTGTCCCGCAACGGCAATGCCTTGTGACGTTGGCAGCGGTTCACCGGAAAGGCGCGGACCACCAGTGGCGAAGGCCGCCAGCAGAACACACGCGCCGATCAGGCAAATGCCCCAGGCGATCACCGGACGGCGTCTCGGCGCGGCATCGCCCTGATTTCGCCCCCAGCCGAGTAATGCGGCGCAGACCACGACGAAAAAAAGTGGCCCGGCTACGCGCGGCAGCAATTGCCAGAATTGCAGGCCGACTTCAGCGAGCGCCCAGATCAGCGTTGCGGCGAAAACAGAGAGGTAGATCCAATTGCCCGAACTG
>CAMDQY010000130.1 GCA_945906005.1 Novosphingobium sp. Chol11
CAGATTTCGGAATCTCGAGGACCACTAGCAACTTTATGATCCTATTGGAGGTTTTGAATTTGACATTTGAGCTCGACCGTTCGGAAGGCGGGACTCAAATGTCAAATTCGCTCCACTAGGCACAACACCAAGCAGGGAATGTCTGAACATGACCGGAACCGACCCGCTAGACACGCTCGACGATTCCCAGGCCGCCGCCGCTTTCCGGCGGCTGGTACGCCACCTGCGCCATCGCCACGATGCCGAGAATATCGACTTGATGGGGCTCGCAGGCTTCTGCCGCAACTGCCTTTCCGATTGGATCCGCGATGCTGGATATGATGGGGACAAGATGGAGGCGCGTGCGCTGATCCACGGCATGGCGGCGGGTGAGTGGAAGGCGAAGTACCAGTCGGAAGCGACGCCCGAACAGTTGGCGCGGATGGACGAGAGCCTGAAGAAGAATGGCGGGACGCATTGAGGCTGGAGCAGGTCCGATGCGGCTCTGGCGTCTAGCGCGGGCCGGGCAGCTCGCGCTCGATAGGGAGGGTGCGCGACTTCACGGCGGACGTTACAGTTCTCCGGGACGGCCTGTTGTCAGTTTGGCAAGCGAGGCCGGTCTCGCTGTCCTCGTGAAACTGCGCTACGCGATGGCGGAGGTGGTCGGCATGGATGGGGAATATTTTCTGGGCTGGACCGAAGTGGAAGCCGTGCCGGAGCGGATCGATGCAGGAATGTCCCGAGAGGATACGACACGCTGGGTCGATGCCTGGCTGGAGTCCGGGCGGTCCTTGCTTGCAGCGATCCAGTCGACCGTTCTTCCCGAGGCCGACGTGATATTCCTCAATCCACTGCATGGCGATGCGCGGAAAGTGCACCCGCTGGTCGTGCGGCCTTTCCGGTTTTCTAAGTGCCTTCACCGGCCTCCGGTCTTGGAACAGTTTCAGGATCGACCAGTCGAATGAGTAACGATACCCACTTTCCACAAGTCCCGCCCCCTGCGCGCTTGGTCCGAATCGAGGCACGCGGCTAACAGCGCCGTCCAATCAATCATTCTGACCGGAGCCTTCCCCCGCCATGTCCGATGCCGAACCCACCGACGATCGCCTGCGCCTGCTCATCGAGCGGGTCGAACGCCTCGAGGAAGAGAAAAAGGGCATCGCCGACGATATCCGCGACGTCTATTCCGAGGCCAAGGCGGTGGGTTACGACGCCAAGATCATGCGGCAGGTCGTGCGCCTCAGGAAAATGCCGCCCGACGACCGGCGCGAGATGGAAACCGTGCTCGATCTCTACAAGGCTGCGCTGGGTATCGGGTAGCGTGCTTGAAACGCTTGCTGGGCCACCCATCTGTCTCTTGCCGGAGAAACCCGGCAGGCAAGGAGCGCAGCAGATGATCGTCACGACCACTGCAATGATCTAGGGCCGACCGGTCCAGACCTATCTCGGCGTCGTCACCGGTGAGGTAATCGTCGGCGCGAACATCTTCCGCGACTTGTTTGACTCGATTCGCGACATTGTCGGCGGTCGCTCGGGTGCATACGAGGACGTTCTTGCCCGCGCGCGCAAGCAGGCGCTTGCCGAACTTCAAGCCGAAGCCGAGAAGCTGGGCGGCAATGCCGTGATTGGTGTCGACCTCGATTACGAGGTGCTCGGCTCGAACGGCTCGATGCTGATGGTTAGCTGCACCGGCACCGCCGTGGTCGTCTGACAGGCTGCGTTCTCAGCGCGGCCTGTCGCCCGCGACGGTCACCCGCTCCATCAGCCGATACTCGTCGTAGTCCGCGACCGCATAGTGCTGGGTGCTGCGATTGTCCCAGAACGCCACCGTTCCGGGCCGCCAGCGCAGTCGCACTTGCACTTCGGGTATCGAGGTCTGGCGGTTCAGCCTCGCGAGCAGTTCGTCGCTCGCCTCCTTGTCCAGCCCGACGATGCCGGTCGTGAAGATCGCGTTGACATAGATGCATTTGCGGCCGCTGACGGGATGCGTGCGTACAACCGAATGGGAGGCGAGCGGAAACTCGGCGTTCAGCTTCTCGATGATTTCCGTCGGCACGCCGGTATTGATCAGGCCGCGGCGGAAATTGTCCCAGTCATGCGTGGCCTCCAGCCCTTCGATCTCGGCCTTGGTGTCCTCATCGAGCAGGTCGTAGGCTGTTTCCATGTCTGCCCACATCGTATCGCCGCCGGTTTCAGGGGCCTCGATGCAACGCAAGATCGAGCCGAGCGAAGGCTCATCGCGCCAGGTGACGTCGCTGTGCCACACGTCGGTGCCGCGATTGCGATTGCCGGGCTCGCTCTTGATGACGATGATTTCGGGATCGTCGTCGGTGGTGTTGAACTGCCCCAGATGCTTGGCGAAGGGATGGACCTCCAGCTCGCCGAAGCGCTTGCCGAAGGCGACGTGATCCTCGCGCCCGAAGGTCTGATCGCGGAAGAATAGCACCTTGTGCTCGACCAGCATCTGGCTGATCCATGCGATCGTCTCGTCGGGAAGGTCGCCGGCAAGCTGGATACCCTCGACTTCAGCGCCGATGTTGCCTGTTGCCTTTGTCAATGTCGGTCTTGCCATCGCCAGCGATGCCATGAGCGATCTCCTCATTTTTAATGCGAATGCATTAATTTCAATCCCGCTAATGTGCAAGCGGGAATTGCCTGCCTTCGGGCCTGATTGCGGGCCGGTCACAAATTGTCTAGGGGCCATGGCTTGCGCGGCGTCCGGCAATCGGAGCCGCAACCGCAACAAGTTTTCGGGGATCCGATGGCAGGCCATTCCAAATACAAGAACATCATGCACCGCAAGGGCGCGCAGGATAAGAAGCGCTCTGCTTCGTTTTCCAAGCTTTCGCGCGAGATCACCGTCGCGGCCAAGATGGGCACGCCCGATCCGGACATGAACCCGCGTCTTCGTCTGGCGGTGAACAATGCCAAGGCGCTGTCGATGCCCAAGGACAATATCCAGCGCGCGATCGACAAGGCCGCAGCAGCAGGCGGCGAGGACTACGAGGAAATCCGCTATGAGGGCTATGGCCCCGGTGGCGTCGCCTTAATCGTAGAGGCGCTGACCGACAACCGCAACCGCACCGCCACCAACGTGCGCACGGCCTTTTCTAGGAACGGCGGCAACCTCGGTGCCTCGGGTGCGGTGAGCCACGGGTTCGAACGGCTCGGCCTGATCGAGTATTCGGCGGGCGCGGGCGACGAGGACAAGGTGCTCGAAGCCGCGATCGAGGCGGGCGCCGACGATGCCGAAAGCTCGGATGACGGCCACTCGATCTGGACCCAGATGGAAGCGCTTCACGAAGTCGCCGGGGCGCTCGAAGCTTCATTGGGCGCGCCCGAAAGCGTAAAGCTCGCATGGAAACCCAGCCTCACCGTCGATATGGGCGAAAGCGACGCGCAGACACTGTTCAAGCTGATCGACGCGCTCGACTATGACGATGACGTGCAGACCGTCTGGGGCAATTACGAAGTCTCGGACGAGATCATGGAGAAGCTGGGCTGATATGCTGGCCCTGGTCGCCAAGGCGCTGCTGTCCGGGGCCTTGATCGCGGCCATCGCGGAGATCGGCAAGCGGCTGCCCACCGTGGGGGCGCTGGTCGCTTCGCTGCCGTTGGTATCGGTGCTGGGCATGATCCTGTTGTGGCATGGCCGTCCCGATGCGGAGAACATGGCGCGCCATGCCGAAGCTACTTTCTGGTACGTGCTGCCGTCGCTGCCGATGTTCCTGCTGATCCCGGCGATGCTGCGCGGGGGTATGCCGTTCTGGCTATGCCTGTCAGCTGGATGCGCGCTGACGTTGGCGCTTTATCTGCTGATGGCGCAGTTCGGCCCTCGCCTCGGCATCCCGTTGTAACGTGATCATCATCGGCCTCGATCCCGGCCTTGGCACCACCGGCTGGGGCGTGATCGCAAAATCGGGCAACCGGCTCTCGCACATTGCCAACGGCCAGGTGAAAACCGATCCCAAGGCACCGTTGGCGCAGCGGCTGGTGACGCTTGACCGTGAACTTACCGACGTAATCGTCGCCCATCGGCCCGATACGGGCGCGGTCGAGGAAGTGTTCGTCAACACCAACGCGCAGTCGACATTGAAGCTGGGGCAGGCGCGCGGCGTCTGCCTGCTGGTCCTGGCGCGCGCGGGCATGCCGGTAAGCGAATATGCGACGCGGCTCGTCAAGAAGGCGATCGTCGGCACCGGAGGCGCGGACAAGGCGCAGGTTCAGGCGATGCTCAAGGTGCTGATGCCCGGAGTCAAGCTGGCGGGGGCCGATGCGGCGGACGCGCTCGCAGTGGCGATATACCACGCGCATTCGGGGCGCGGATAGACTTTCGATTCCCTCCCGCGTGCGGGAGGGGTTGGGGGTGGGGAAGTGACTGGACGGGCTTGTGCAGGCGAACTGCCGCGTGCAATAGAACAAACCATGATCGCAAAGCTGACCGGCACGCTTGATGATTTCGGCCCCGATTGGGCCGTGATCGACGTGTCGGGCGTCGGCTATCTCGTGCATTGTTCGGCAAGGACGCTTGTCGCGCTCGGTGTGCGCGGCGACATGGTGACGCTCCACACCGACCTGCAGGTTTCCGAAAACGACATGCGGCTGCTGGGCTTTGCCGACGCGGGCGAGCGTGAGTGGTTCCGGCTGCTGACGGGCGTGCAGGGCGTGGGCAGCAAGATGGCGCTCGCGGTGCTCTCGGCACTGACCGTGGGCGACCTGCGCGACGCCTGCGCGCGCAGCGATGCGGCCATGGTTGCGCGGGCGCAGGGCGTCGGGCCTAAGCTTGCGGGCCGGATCGTCAACGAGCTGCGTGACAAGGCGGGCGCGATGCCGGGCGGCGGCGTTGGAGCAAGCGTTACATCTGGGATTTCGCAGGCCGGTTCGGCCAGCGCCGATGCGGTCTCCGCGCTGCAAAACCTTGGTTTCAAGCCCGCCGTCGCGGCGAGCGCCGTGGCGCACGCACAGGCCGAACTGGGCGAGGATGCGGCAGAGGCTGACTTGATCCGGGTGGCGCTACGGAAGGCGGCGGGGTGATGGACGACAGTTCCGAAATTTCTACTGAAGCAGCGAAAGCACTTGCCCTTCGTGAATTTGAATCTTGTTTATCCGCAAAAGATACACTGCTTAGGGAGCACTCCGATGCGTACAAGTGGCTTATGGTTTCTTTGCTCGCGATCAACGCTGGTGGGCTGCTAAAGGTCGCCGATTTTGCTTCGATTGGATCAATAAAGAGCTTCGCGGCTGGGACTGCTTTTTTGATTGGAATATTGGCAGCCTTGGCAATCGCTTGGCTTGGGCAGATTTCAGCGCGGAAGATGATGCAACCCCTCGCTGAGCTGATCGCATTTTGGAGCATCGCATCGGTTTCGGGTCATCTAGACGAAGCGCAATTCAAGGCGTTGGGCACCAAGGTTCAGCTTGCGACGAATGGTGCTTTGCGAAATAGGTGGGTGAGCTGGATATCGGTTTTGGCGATCTGTTTCGGAGTTGTGACAATCGCTAGCGGACCCGTTCAAGGAACGGTTGAACAGGGCAAAAAATCCCCGTCGCAATTGCCACAAGGCAAGATCAACGTCGTTCCCAGTCCATGACCACCGCCCCCTCACATCTCGTGACCGTCAGCCTGACGACACGGATACGGCGCTGCCTCGCCCTGCCCTCTTGCCGCCCATGCCAAGTTGGAGGATAATCCCGCTATGAACGAACTCCGGAAAATTCTCCCTCCCGATCTCGAAAGCTGGGTCGAAGCCCGCGTTGCGCGGGGCGACTATGTCGACGCAGGAGATTTCATCCGCGACCTTGTCCGCCGCGAACAGCGTGCGGAAGCAGAGGATTCGGCTTGGGTTCGAGAGAAAATCGCGGAAGGCGAGGAATCGGGTTATCTGGAGCAGGATGCCCGTGAGGTTCTGAAGAAAATTCGCGCGAAACGTCCGGATGGTTAGAGTCAAGATTACCCGGCTTGCCAGCCGCGATCTTGAATCGATTCAGGAATATGGACGGGTCCAGTTCGGAGCAAGTGTCACAGACGATTTTATGGAGGGGTTCGACGGTATTTTCGAGCGGCTGGAGAGATTTCCGCATGCGGGATTTGCCATGCGGGAATATGGCCGCGGCGTGCGTTCGTGCCTGCACAAGCCCTATCGGGTGCTGTACCGGTATGAAGGTGGCGAAGTATCGATACTGCGTATTCTGCACACCGCTCAGCGCATCTGCAGGATTGACGACAATCTGCCATGACCACCACCGCCCCGCTCACTTCCCCTGATCGTCAGCCCGAGGACATCGATGCAGCGCTGCGCCCGAAAACGCTCGCCGAATTCGTCGGGCAGGAAGCAGCGAAGGACAATCTGCGCGTCTTCATCGAGAGCGCCCGCAGCCGCTCCGAAGCGATGGACCACGTGCTGTTCCACGGCCCTCCCGGCCTGGGCAAAACCACGCTCGCTCAGATCGTAGCGCGCGAGCTTGGCGTCGGTTTTCGCGCCACCAGCGGCCCGGTGATCGCCAAATCGGGCGATCTCGCCGCGCTGCTCACCAATCTGGAGGAAGGCGACGTCCTGTTCATCGACGAGATCCACCGCCTTGCCCCGGCGATCGAGGAAGTGCTCTACCCGGCTATGGAAGACCGCGCGCTCGATCTCATCATTGGCGAGGGGCCGTCGGCGCGCTCGGTGCGGATCGACCTGCCGGCTTTCACGCTGGTCGGCGCGACCACCCGGCAGGGCCTGCTGACGACACCACTGCGCGACCGCTTCGGTATTCCGGTACGGCTCAACTTTTATTCGCACGGCGAACTTGAACAGGTTGTCACGCGCGGCGCTCGGCTGCTCGGCATCGGTATCGAGCCGCAAGGCGCAGCCGAGATCGCGCGGCGCGCTCGGGGGACGCCGCGTGTTGCCGGACGGCTGCTGCGACGGGTGCGCGATTTCGCTCACGTCGCGGGCAGCGCGACTATCACGCTTGCAATTGCCGACGATGCGCTGACCCGGCTCGAGGTTGATGCGCTCGGCCTCGATGCGCAGGACCGGCGCTATCTCCTGATGATCGCGGACATCTACAAGGGCGGACCGGTCGGCATCGAGACGCTGGCAGCGGGGCTTTCCGAGCCGCGCGACACCATCGAGGAAGTGATCGAGCCATTCCTCATCCAGCTTGGCCTGGTGGCGCGCACCGCGCGCGGAAGGTGCCTCAACGATCGCGGCTGGAGCCATCTCGGGCTCAATCCGCCAGTTTCCGACACTGGCGGGCTGTTCGATTGAAAACGCGCGGATCGCTAAGCCCGGAACACCAATCGGTCCCATTTTGAGACAGATCGGTAAGCACAACCCGAAATTAACCCTGATTCTCGTTTCGGGACGCCAAAATGACAGTTAACGGCGTTGCCCCATTAAGAGCTTCCTGCGTTGTTTGCGTCATAAGAGCCCGATTCAAAAGTTCATCATGCGTAGCAATCCTTGCGGTTCTGCGCGT
>CAMDQY010000131.1 GCA_945906005.1 Novosphingobium sp. Chol11
TTTGAATTTATCGGTGTTTGAATTTATCGGTGAATTTGGCCCGCGTCCCATGCGGCGGCGCGGCGTTGGATGCAAGTCAAATGCCGCTGTTCAGGCCCCTTCGGCGCCGCGGGTCATGCCGACCACGCCTGTGCGGCCGACCTCGACCAACCCCAGTTCGCGCATGATGACGATAAAGCTGTCAATCTTGTCGGGCGTGCCGGTCAGCTCGAAAATGAAGCTCGACGTCGAGGTGTCGACCACCTTGGCGCGGAACACGTCGGCAACGCGCAGCGCCTCGACCCGGATATCGCCCTTGCCAGCGACCTTGATCAGGGCCAGTTCGCGCTCGACGTAAGGGCCGTTTTCGCTGAGATCGACAACCTTGTGAACTGGCACCAGCCGTTCGAGCTGCGCGTGGATCTGGTCGATCTGCGCGGGCGGACCGTTGGTGACGATGGTGATGCGGCTGACCGCATGGTTTTCCGAGATGTCGGCCACGGTCAGGCTGTCGATATTATAGCCACGCGCGGTGAAAAGCCCGGCGATCTTGGCGAGAATACCTGCCTCGTTATCGACCGTTATCGCCAGGACGTGACGCTCGGATTCCTGTGTCTTGATCTTCATCAAACCAGCGCCTTTGCTTCATCGTCCATGGTCCCGGCAACGGTATCGCCATAGAGGATCATGTCGGTGTGCGCCGCGCCCGAAGGGATCATCGGGAAGCAGTTCGCCTCGTCGTGGACAAGGCAATCGACGAACACCGGGCCGGGATGGTCGATCATCGCCTGAATACCGGCATCAAGCTCGCTCTCGCTCTCGATGCGGATGCCCTTCCAGCCATAGGCCTCCGCCAGCTTGACGAAATCGGGCAGGCTGTCCGAATAGCTCTCGGAATAGCGGCTCTCGTAGGTCAACTCCTGCCACTGGCGGACCATGCCCATCCAGCGATTGTTGAGCACGAACACCTTGACCGGCAGGCGATATTGCGTCGCCGTGCCCATCTCCTGGATGTTCATCTGGATCGATGCGTCGCCGGCGATGTCGATGACGAGATCGTTCGGATTGCCCATCTGCGCGCCGATAGCGGCTGGCAGGCCATAACCCATGGTGCCCAGTCCGCCCGAGGTTAGCCAGCGGTTCGGCTGGTGGAAGTGATAGTGCTGCGCCGCCCACATCTGGTGCTGGCCGACCTCGGTGGTGATGATCGGGTTGTGGTGCTTGGTCAGCTCGAACAGCCGCTGCACCGCAAGCTGCGGCATGATGGCATTGGCATTGACGGGAAACGACAGGCTCTTGCGCTCGCGCCACTGGTCGATGCGCGCTTTCCAGGCCGACAGGTCCTGCGGCTTGCGCTGGCCCCACTCGTCGATCATCTGACGCATCACCGCGCCGCAATCGCCGACGATCGGAAGCTCGACCTGGACCACCTTGTTGATCGAGGAGCGGTCGATATCGACGTGGATCTTTTCCGAATTTGGCGCGAAGGCGTCGAGCCTGCCGGTCACCCGGTCGTCGAAGCGCGCGCCCATGCAGACGATCAGGTCGGCCTGGTTCATCGCCATGTTGGCTTCAAAGGTGCCGTGCATGCCGAGCATGCCCAGCCAGTCCGGATGATCGGCGGGAAAGGCGCCGAGGCCCATCAGCGTGGTGGTCACCGGCGCACCGGTGAGCTGTTGGAGGCGGCGCAGCAGCGCCGAAGCTTCGGGGCCGGAATTGATGACGCCGCCGCCGGTGTAGAACACCGGCGCCTTGGCCAAGGCGATCATCTCGACCGCGCGGCTGATCTCGTCAGCCGAGCCTTCAGTGCGAGGTGCATAGCGGTTGCGGCGCTGGACCGGGCCATCGCTTAGGGCAGCGGTAGCGATCTGCACGTCCTTGGGAATGTCGATCAGCACCGGGCCGGGGCGACCGGTGGTCGCGATCTGGAATGCTTCGTCGATCGTTGCGGCAAGGTCTGCCGGGTCTTTCACCAGGTAATTGTGCTTGGTACAGTGGCGCGAAATGCCGACCGTATCGGCTTCCTGGAACGCATCGGTGCCGATCAACCCGGATGGAACCTGCCCGGTGATGATCACCATCGGGATCGAATCCATGAAGGCATCGGCGATGCCAGTGATCGCATTGGTCGCGCCGGGGCCGGAGGTTACGAGCACGACTCCCGCCTTGCCGGTCGAACGGGCATAGCCTTCGGCGGCATGGGCCGCGCCCGCTTCCTGCCGGACCAGCACATGGACGATGCGCTCATCTTTGAACAGGGCATCGTAGATCGGCAGAACTGCGCCGCCGGGATAGCCGAATACATGTTCGACCCCCTGCCGCACGAGGCTTTCGACAAGGATTTCCGCGCCGCTGCGCTCGTCACTCACTTCGCATTCCTTTGCATTGTTCCGTGGCACCCGCGCGCTGCATCTCCGCAAGACAAAACCGACCCGGCTTGGCCGAAGCCAGCCGGGTCATCCTCTCAAACGGAGACTACGCCGTGGCGCAATCGATGGCGGCGAACTAGGCGATGAAAAATGTCATGTCAACAGATAATGTTGAAATAATCTGTCGCAAAGAGGCCCAATCGTAAAATCATCGTATTCAATTCGCGGCCAGTCGGGCGGCGGCTGGCGGCGGAACCAGGTATATTGCCGCTTGGCATAGTTGCGAGTCGCTTGGCTCGCCATGGCCTCGGCTTCGGCCAGCGACCAATCGCCGCGCAGATAGCCTGCGATCTCGCGCACCCCGATGGCGCGCATGACGGGCAGGCTCGGATCGAGATTGCGCGGGAGCAGCGCTTCGACCTCGGAAATCGCGCCTTGCCCCAGCATCTGCGCAAAGCGCCTCTCGCAGCGTTCGTATAGCTTGTCGCGGTCGGGCAAGAGGACTGCCGCTTTCAGCGAAACATCGCCGCCGATTCCCCCGAGCCGCCGCGCCTGCCAGTGCGCCAGCGTCTCGCCGGTCGAACGCACGACTTCGAGCGCGCGGGCAATCCGCGCCGCGTCGGCAGGAGCAAGCAGCGCGGCGCGCGGGGGGTCTTCCGCCTGAAGCGCGGCATGGGCATCGGCGAGAGCCATCGCGCGCACCTGCGACCTGATCGCGGGATCGATCGGCGGGACGAGGGCGATCCCGTCGAGCAGGGTGCGCAGATATAGCCCGGTCCCGCCCACCAGGATCGGCACCGCGCCCGCCGCATGGCAGGCAGCGATCTCTTTCTTCGCAGCGACAGCCCAGTCCGCGGCCGAGCAGGCTTGTACGCCATGCCATTCCCCGAACAGGCGGTGCTCGATGTCGCGCATATCCTTTTGCGTCGGGCGTGCGCTCAGCACGGCAAGATCGGCATAGACCTGAGCGCTGTCGGCATTGATCACGACTGCGCGCCTGCCCGTCGCCTCGATCCGCACCGCAAGCTCGACTGCGAGATCGCTCTTGCCGCTCGCGGTTGGCCCTGCGATGAGCGCCAGCGGCGGGCGAGTTGCCTTGCCTTCAGGAGTATTCGCCTTGCTCATTGCCCGGCTGATAGCAGAACCGGACACGCTTTCGGCAAGTGTCGAGGCGGCCACTGCGCAGATGGCGCAAGGCGGCGTGCGCGTGGCTTCTTCCGCGATGCTCGAATTTTGCGGGGAGACACTGCAGATCGGCTCTCCCGACAGCGATGCGGCCGTGCTTCGCGCAGCCATCGAAGCGCATTTTTCGCCATGCGACGCGCTTATTTCCGATGACGAGCCGCAGTTGCCCCACGTGCTTGTCTCGGACATGGATTCGACCATGATCGGGCAGGAATGCATCGACGAGCTGGCAGATTTCGCTGGAATCAAGCCGCAGATCTCAGCGATCACCGAGCGCGCGATGCGCGGCGAGCTCGATTTCGTATCGGCCCTGCGCGAGCGGGTCGGACTGCTCGCTGGACTGGACGAAAACGCGATCCGCCAGTGCCTCGATGAGCGGATCAAACCGGTCGATGGCGCACGCACGCTGGTCGCCACGCTCAAGTCGAAGGGGTGTCACACCGTGCTGGTAACTGGCGGGTTTCACCATTTCGCCGATCCGGTGGGCGAAATGCTCGGTTTCGATGCAGTGGTCGCCAACCGTTTGGAAATCGCACAAGGCAAACTAACCGGCGGCCTCGTCGGCCCGCTCGTCGACAGCACGACCAAACGCGCCACGCTGGTGGGCGAAATGGCGCAGCATGGTGAAAATGGCATCAGCCTCGCGACCGGCGACGGAGCAAACGACGTTCCGATGTTCGAGGCCGCGACATATGCGGTGGCCTATCGTGCCAAGCCATTGGCCCGCGCGGCAGCGAACGGCTGGATCGATCGCGGCGACCTGACGGCGGTGCTTCAATTGCTGGGTATCCCGAAGACGGAATGGGTGCGAGGGTGAGCACGCGCGCTAACGGCAAGGCAAAGCCAAAGCGAGTGCGCCATCCGCGCTACCTGTTATTCCTGACACTCCTGCTGCTATTGCCCTGGCCTCTGCTGATGGTTCTCCGCGTCGAGGAAGCACTCATCACGGCTTTCGACCTGGCAGTGCTGGTATTCATCGTGACTTGCGTGCCGCTGTGGCGAAACGGCGATGCCGGAACGGTTCGGCATGAGGCCGAGCGCGATGATGCACAGCAGGGCCTGCTCTTGCTGCTCACGGCGCTGATCACCGCGACCGTGCTTGTCGCCCTATCGATCCTCGTCCTCGATGAGGACGGGCTGGATGCAGTCGAGATCGCGCTACTCGTATCGACGCTGGCAGCAAGCTGGGGCTTTGCGAACCTTGTCTATGCGTTTCACTATGCACGGCTCTACTACGCCGAGGTTCAGGGAGGCGATCACGAAGGGCTCGATTTTCCCGGTGACGGCGAACCCGGATTTTCGGATTTTGTGAATTTCGCGTTTGTGATCGGGATGACCTGCCAGACGGCCGACATTGCCATCACCAGCCCGAATATGCGCCGGATCGCGACTTGGCATGGCCTGTTCGCGTTCATGTTCAATCTCGGCATTCTGGCGCTGACGATCAACGTGCTGGCTGGAATCTGAGCGGGTCGGCGGGTGAAGTTCAAGCGCGGGCGAACAATCTACCCACCCCGTTGCGACTAAGCTCGCCCCAAACAGGTTAGGGCCTCGCTAAGTCTCGCTCCCCTCCCGCACGCGGGAGGGGTTGGGGGTGGGTACTTCGCTTGCTATCCCGGCTTCTTCGCCGCGAGCTTGGCCTTGTGCTCGCGAAGTTGCTCATCAAGCTCGGTGATCCGGAGCCGCTCGGGCGTGCCCCGCGCCAGGCCCTTGAGGCGGCACGTGGCCCACAGGCTCTTGCGTTCCGCTTCAAGCGCCTTGAGGTAGAGGTCGGCCATCAGCTTTCCATCCAGTCGCGGAAGAAGCTGTCGCTGGCTTCGCGCAGGTCGGTGAGCGAAACGTCGAAGCCCGGACCGGTGACAGATGCGCCGCCGGCAGTGCCGATCCGGGTCATCGGGATGCCCGCCGCCTGGATCGTATCGGCGACAGCACTGGTCACCACATAGCGCGCCTGATCTTCGCCGAACGCGATGAAATGGTCGCCGATCTGCTCAAGCTGGCAGGCGATCCCGCTCGCCAACGCCATTTCGGCGAGCGCCACGAGCAGGCCGCCGTCCGAAACGTCGTGCACCGCAGAAACCTTGCCCTGCGCGATCAGCCCGCGGACGAATTCAGCGTGGCGGCGCTCGGTAACGAGATCGACCGGCGGCGCATTACCTACTTTCCGCCCGTGCAATTCGCTAAGCCAAAGCGACTGGCCGAGATGGCCGTTGTTCTTGCCGATCACGAAGATCGCATCACCCTCGGCCTTGAACCCAATCGTCGCCATCTTGCTGTAGTCGTCCAGCAAGCCCACCCCGCCAATCGCCGGCGTCGGCAGGATCGCAGACCCGCCGCCGGTCGCCTTGCTCTCGTTATAAAGCGACACATTGCCGCTCACGATCGGGAAATCCAGCGCGCGGCAGGCATCGGCCATGCCCTCCAGACAGCCAACAATCTGCGCCATGATCTCGGGCCGCTGCGGATTACCGAAGTTGAGGCAATTGGTGATCGCCAAGGGCCTGGCACCGACAGCGCACAGGTTGCGGTAACACTCCGCCACTGCCTGCTTGCCGCCTTCATAGGGATCGGCATAGCAGTAGCGCGGGGTGCAATCGGTGCTCATGGCAAGCGCCTTGCGGGTGCCGTGGACGCGCACCACCGCAGCGTCGCCGCCCGATTTCTGCAAAGTGTCCGCGCCAACCTGCGAATCGTATTGCTCCCAGATCCAGCGGCGCGAGGCGAGCGCGGGGCCGGCCATCAGCTTGAGCAGGTCCGCGCCGATGTCGCTCGATTCGGGAATGTCGCCAAGCGGCGCGACCTTGGCCCAGGCCTTGTATTCCTTGCGGCTCAGATACGGACGGTCATAGAGCGGGGCATCGTCGGCCAATGGCCCGAGCGGAATGTCGCAAACCACTTCGCCATCGAATTCCAGAACCATCCGGCCCGTATCGGTGACCTCGCCAATCACCGCGAAATCGAGCTCCCACTTCTTGAAGATCGCCTCCGCCATCGGCTCCTTGCCAGGCTTCAGCACCATGAGCATGCGCTCCTGGCTCTCGCTCAGCATCATCTCGTAGGGTGTCATCGCCTCTTCACGGCAGGGCACCGCGTTCATGTTCAGCCGGATGCCCGCGCCGCCCTTGCTCGCCATCTCGACGCTGGAGCTTGTCAGCCCAGCCGCGCCCATATCCTGGATCGCGACAATCGCGTCGGTTGCCATCAGTTCGAGGCAGGCCTCGATCAGCAGCTTTTCGGTGAACGGATCGCCGACCTGCACCGTCGGGCGTTTTTCCTCGGTATCGTCTGAGAAGTCGGCGCTCGCCATCGTCGCGCCGTGAATGCCGTCGCGCCCGGTCTTCGAGCCGACATAGACGATCGGATTGCCCAGGCCCGTCGCCGCCGAATAGAAGATGTTGTCCGCATCGGCGACGCCCACGGTCATCGCGTTGACGAGGATGTTGCCGTCATAGGCCGGATCGAAATTGGTCTCGCCCCCTACAGTGGGCACGCCCACGCAATTGCCATAGCCCCCGATGCCCGCGACCACGCCCTGCACGAGGTGTTTCATCTTGGGGTGATCAGGGCGGCCGAAACGGAGCGCATTGAGGTTGGCGACGGGCCGCGCGCCCATGGTGAACACGTCGCGCAGGATGCCGCCCACTCCCGTGGCCGCGCCCTGATAAGGCTCGATGTAGCTTGGGTGGTTGTGGCTTTCCATCTTGAAGATGCAGGCCAGTTTCTGACCATCAGGGCCATCGCCGATGTCGATCACGCCCGCGTTCTCCCCAGGACCGCAAATCACCCAGGGCGCTTCGGTCGGCAATTTCTTGAGGTGAAGTCGGCTCGATTTGTAAGAGCAGTGCTCCGACCACATCA
>CAMDQY010000132.1 GCA_945906005.1 Novosphingobium sp. Chol11
CTTCGGAGAAGCCTTGCCAGAACGGATCGTCGCCAACATGTTTGTCCCAAAGCTGCTGCCGTTCAGGATCGAGTGCGGCCGCCGGATCGGCAAGTCCGCGCCGAGCGGCCTCATCCAGGACCGCGACCGAGCTCACCATCAGACTGTGGACGCCAAGGCCAGATGCAAGCGCGATGATTTCCTGAATCTGGGAGATGCTGGCTCCGGCATCGAACGCCTGGACGATTGCAACGTTGAAGGCAACGCGATCAAGCGCGGTGACCGAAACGGCAGTAGCCAGGGTAACCAGTGCTGCTGCCAGCGGTTCGAGCGGATCCCCTACTGCGAGTCCGGCAGTCAGAATCTCAGCTTCGGCGCGCAAGTCGGCTATCGAGATTTCGTTCATGGCGCAGGACATCGATTATCCCCGGCTGTCTGTCAACTTAGGTGTTGACTGGCGACCTCGAATAGGCCAGAAAGGCAGTTCAGGGAGGAAAGCGTGGCAACGCTCGAACAACGCATCCAGAAGCTAGAAGACCGGGCCGAGATCCAGGATCTCGTGGCACGGTATTTCAAGGTGACGGACGACGATGACGAGCAGTCGCTGGCAGACTGCTTCACGCGCGACGCCCGTTTCACTGCCACCGGTTTCGAGGGCGGAGCTGGCCGCGATGGCGTGATGGCATTTCTCAAGTCGGCACGCTCGACTATGCAGCAGACGGTCCACACGCCTAATTATGTCCACATCGCCTTCAAAGGTGAGGACGAGGCTGACGGAACGGTCATGGCACATCTCGAAATCGGAATTGGCGGAACGACGGTTTATGCTGCTGTTCGCTATCTCGACACTTACGCCTGCGAGGAAGGCAAATGGCGGATCGCGACGCGCGAAATGGGCGCGGTTCATCTCGGTAGCTGGGACGTTGTCGCCAGTTCGATGACTGATCCGAATAATGTGCGCTGGCCGGGAGCCGACCCTGCGCCATCCGATTTTCCGAGGAAGGCAATTCAGGCGGCCTAAAATTTTTCAAGCTAGTCAACGTAAGTGTTGAGATAATTTGATCAATGCCGACGATAAATATCGCTTTAAGGGGAGTGTTTAAGATGAACAGAAACCAATTAAGGGCACTTCGCCATGTGCTGCTAACCGGAATTTCGTTTGCTGGGATGGCTTCATTTGCTGCGCCAGCTATGGCGCAAAGCGCGGAAGAAGCCGAGGCCAATTCCGGCGAAATCATTGTTACCGCCCAGCGTCGCGAGGAAGAGCTGTCCAAGGTCCCTGTTTCGGTTCTGGCGTTCGGGGCTGATGCCTTGCAATCGCGTAACATTGTGAGCGAGCAGGACATGGGTACCCTGGTATCGGGCCTTCAGGTCAAGAATGGCCAGAATTCCAATCAGCTCAGCTTCAGCATGCGCGGCCAGACGCTCGATCCGTTCTCGGGCACCAGTCCGGCGGTGCTGACCTATCTCAACGAAGCGCCGTACCTCCCGAACAATACCGCGACCGCCTTCTTCGACCTCGAATCGATCCAGGTCCTCAAGGGCCCGCAGGGCACGCTGTTCGGCCGGAATGCGACTGGCGGTGCAGTCCTCTATTCCACACCCATGCCCGGCGATGAAATCGGAGGCTATGGCATCATCCGGGGCGGCTCGCGCGACTATATCCAGGTCCAGGGAGCCATCGATCTGCCGCTGATCGAGGATACGCTGGCGGTTCGCGTCGCGTTCGACGCTACCAGTGGCGATGGCTATGTCACCAACGTGGCAACCGGCAACACCTTCGGCGACAAGAACAGCCGGTCCGGTCGTCTCACAGTTCGACTCACTCCGGGTGAAGTGTTCAGGAACACCACGGTGTTCCAGTATGATCGAGCCAAGGGCACCGAAGGTACGGGCAATATCAAGAATTACTACTCCGTGCCTAATCCGGCCAACCCGACCGCACAGTTCGCCAGCGACGGCCTGTCGAAGATTTTCAACAACACCGGCTCACCCTGGAGCGCCACACTTTGCGCCCTGTACTGCGCGAAAAACGGGCCCGCCGCGCCTGGCTTCTTCCCGGGCGGAGTCGAGGGATATACTCTCTGGTCGCACCAGAACCCTTACAAGACCTGGGTCCAGTATGATCTGCCTCACGATGCGAGGAGTTACTTCCTGTCGAACACGACAGAATTCGATCTCAACGACGAAATGATGCTCAAGAACATCTTCTCCTTCATGGACGGCAGGTCGAATACGCCGGGCAACCTGGCAGGCGGACCATTCGGCAGCCTTTGGCTGTTCAAGCTCGTGGGGATAAATGCAACCGGGGCGCCCGGCGGACAGACATTCAAATCGGAGATCTGGAGCAATGAACTTCAGCTTCAGGGCGAGTCGTCCGACGGGCGGCTGAACTATGCCATCGGCGCGTTCTACTCAGAGTCGGATCGTTTCGAAATCATACCGATCAACATCGGCGCCGACATCATACCACCGGTGGGCATCGCAGACATTTCCTATGCCTACAGCAACAAGGAAAAGTCGAAGGCGTTGTTCGCGCAGGCCAGCTACAAGATCACCGACAGCCTGACCGCCACGCTAGGCGGACGGTACACTTGGGTCGACGTGACCCTCCAGCAGGAACCGGGCAATGTGTTCGGCGTAAATCCCGCGTCGGCCGCTGCCTTGCAGAAGCGAAAGTTCAAGGCACCGGCCTGGACCGCCAGCCTGCAATACCAGATCAACGCCGACAACATGGTATACTTCTCGCAGCGCGGCAGCTTCCGTTCCGGCAACCTGAATGGCACGGTCGCGCCATTCACCGATCCGCTAACCGGCAGCCCAGCGAATTCGTTCAAGAATGAGAAGGTCCACGACTTCGAAATCGGCTACAAGTTCAACGGAAGCCTCGGGTCGATACCGGCACAGTTCAACATCGCCGCCTACAAGGTCAACGTGAAGAATGCCCAGCGGGCGCTCTATGCGATCATCGGCGGCGCTCCGGCTGGTTTTACGGTCAACGTGCCCAAGGCAGTAACCAAGGGCATCGAAGTGGACGGCAACTTCGGCCTCACCGGTTGGCTGGATCTAGGGTTCAACCTTGCCTATACCGACGCGAAGTACACCCAGACCCAGGTCCCGATCCCGTTCGTCGGGAACCTCCCGGTCGACACCTATTCCGACAGTCCTGAATGGGCCGGCTCAGTGTTCGCGACTTTCAAGGTTCCGGTGCCTCAAGACATTGGTGAGGTGAGCCTGCGCGTCGACTACTACGGCCAGACGGGTACCTTCTTCTCCAGCACCAACGGCACCTCCACACCGGGCACAGATCTCGAGGGCTATTCGACCCTCGGCGCGCGTCTGAGCTGGAAGGACATCATGGAGTCGAATGTCTCGGCGGCTCTCTATGTCCGCAACCTGACCAAGGAAGTTTACCACATCTCGGGCTATGCGCTTGGTGCCTCGAACGGCGTCAACACCTGGTATCCCGGCGAACCGCGCACGTTCGGAGCTGAGGTGAAGGTCGAGTTCTAGGCAGCAATTGCTTGAATCGAGGATCAGCGGGGCATGCAGGGCGCGAGTCGTTCTGGATGCGCCTGCGGTCCTCGCCATTCATCCCTGAGCCATCAGATACAGGATCCACAATGATCGCAAATGCCATGAGTGCCGCTGAAAAGCTGGTCGAGGAAAAGGCGATCGAACGCATTGTTCACGATTACGCCTACTATCTCGACATGAACCAGCCGGAAAAGATGGTTGAGCTGTTCGTCGATGATTGCATGGTCAGCTATGCACCCAATTTTGGTGCAACTGGCATCGAAGCCTACAAGCTGACGCTCGACGGCATCGGCACCTTTTTCAGGGGCACTTCGCACCATGTTTCGGGCGTGGTTATCGACTGGGTCAGCGAAACCGAGGTCAACCTTCGAGCAGTGGTCCTCGCCATTCATCGCTATACCAAGGAGCGGCCAGACGGCGTTCTCTACGGTCAATACCACGACGTCGTCGTCAAGCAGGACGGCAAGTGGAAGTTCAAGACGCGCATCCTCAAGACGACGATGACCACGGATTACCATGTCAAGACGTCCAATCCGATCGGCCGCACCGAATAGGCCAGGCACATGACTTTCGAGCACATCCGCATTGATCGAGGCGAATCTATTGACTGGATCGTGCTCAATCGCCCGGATCGCGCCAATGCCATGTCGAACGCGATGCTCGATGAATTTTCTGCTGCGCTCGAACTGCTCAAGGGCGAAGGCGCGCCGGTGATCGGCATTCGGGGCGAAGGCAAGGGGTTCTGCTCAGGATTCGATCTCGATCAGGTCGGCAAAATGGGCGGCACAGCAGTCGATCCGGTTGCCGACCGCGCGCGATTGCAGCGCAATCTCGATCGCTGGATTGCGATCTGGGATCACCCCAAACCGGTCATCGCCGCAGTCCACGGCTATTGCCTGGCCGGGGCGACGCAAATGTGCGTATTTGCAGATATCACGGTAGTGGCCGACGATGCGCGGATCGGTGAGCCGACCATTCCCATCGGCGGTGGCTATCTGGCCCCGGTGTGGTCGACCCTGGTCGGGCCGAAGCGCGCCAAGGAACTGGCTTTCGTTCCGGGCAATTCCATCGACGGGCCAACGGCAGTCGAATGGGGTTGGGCCAATCACTGCGTGCCCGCCGCCGATCTCATCGCATCGGTCGAAGGGCTCGCCGCGCGAATCGCACTGACCCCACCTGAAGTGCTGCGGATCAAGAAGTATTCGATCAACCGGGCTGCCGAAGCGCAAGGCTTCCGCGCCGCCGCCGCCCATGTCGCAGACATGGATGCGCTGCTCCACCAATCGCCCGCAGTCCATGCGGTTAAGCGGCGCGGCGACGAAATTGGGCTCAAGGCGCTGATCGCGGAATACCGTTCGGCACCGACAACGCCGCTCAAACCATACACAAAAGATTCCGGAAACTGACACATGGCAGACGTTGAATTCAGCAAAGAGGGCAATGTCGCCCGCGTTCATTTGAACCGTCCGCAGGGGCTCAATGCCATCACCGGCGAAATGGACGATCTGCTGTTCGATGCCTGGGCCGCAATCAATGCCGACCCGGACATCTGGTGTGCGATCCTTTCCGCCGAGGGCGAAAAGGCTTTCTGCATTGGCGCGGACGTATCCGAGGGACCTGAGCGCAAGACGCGCATGGCGCTTGCGGGTGGTCTGACCGGAATTGGCGGGCCGCTTGTGAAGCTCAAGCAGCCGCTCATTGCGGCTGTCCAGGGGTTTTGCGTCGGCGGCGGATTGGAACTTGCGATGTGCGCCGACATCATCGTCGCGGCAGAGAATGCGCAGTTCGGGCTACCCGAAACCCGCCACGGCATCATCGGCGAATGCGGGGTGGTGCATCGCGCGATACGCCAATTGCCGCACCATATCGCCATGGCTATGATCCTGACCGGCGAACGCATCGATGCCACCGCCGCCGCGCAATACGGCCTGGTCAACGAGGTTGTGCCCTACGAAGGCCTTGCCGATGCGGCGGTGAAATGGGCCGGCAAAGTCACCAAATGCGCGCCACGGGCCAACTATGCCGCCAAGGCCGCTGTGCTGGGCCGCCTCGGCTATCCACTCGAACTGGCATTGATGAGCCGGTTTGAGGAAATCGAGCAATATGCGACAAGCGACGATGTCCGCGAGCGCAACGCCGCCTCCGCAGAGAGCCGCAAACCGGTGTGGACGGGGCGGTGAGCCCGGCATGACCGGTCTCTCGCCCATCGAGGAGATCATCGAGGAAGCCCGCAACGGGCGACCTTACATCCTGGTCGATGCCGATGACCGCGAGAACGAGGGAGACATCATCGTTCCGGCGCAGTTCGCAACGCCCGACCGGATCATGGTGATGGCCACACACGCGCGCGGGTTGATCTGCCTGGCGATTACCGAGGGCCGCGCCAAGCAATTGCAGCTTCCGCCGATGTCGAGCGACAACCAGTCGGGCCACGGCACGGCCTTCACCGTATCGATCGAAGCGCGAGAAGGTGTAACCACCGGCATTTCCGCCTATGACCGGGCGCGGACGATTTCGGTGGCGATCAATCCGCAGTTCGGGCCGGCGGACATCGTCACCCCCGGCCACGTCTTCCCGCTTGTCGCGCGCGAAGGCGGGGTGCTGTTCCGCGCCGGGCATACCGAGGCGGCAGTCGATATCTCGCGACTGGCGGGGCTGTTCCCGGCTGGCGTGATCTGCGAGGTGATGAACGAGGACGGGACTATGGCACGGCTCCCGGGCCTGCTGCCCTTCGCCGAAAAACACGGCATGAAAATCGGCACTATTGCCGATCTCATCCAATACCGGCGGCGTTCGGAAAAGTTGGTCGAATGCGTCGCCTCCGGCCCCTTCGAAAGCCACTATGGAAGCGGCTTTACCATCAGGGTCTATCGCGACCTGCTGGATCGCGGTGAACATGTCGCGCTGGTGCGGGGCACGATCCATGCCGATGCCGACACCCTGGTTCGGGTGCATCAATTCGATCTGACCGCCGATCTGCTCGGCTTTCGCAATGCCCATCCCGACTATGTCGGCGCAGCGCTGAAGCAGCTTTCAGCGCATGACGGTCCGGTCGCGGCGGTGTTCGTGCAGGACCCTGATCCGCACTCGATTTCACGCCGGGTAACGGGAGGTGGCCGCCGCGAATATGCCAACCGCGCGAGCGAGCGGGATTACGGTATCGGTGCGCAGATCCTGCAGGACCTGGGCGTCGGCAAGATGACCTTGCTTACTTCGAGCACCGGCAAGATGGCTGCGCTCGAAGGATTTGGCCTCCAACTTACAGGCCGCATTCCAATCCGGGAGATCGCAGATGTCTGACACCGATACCGCAGCGAACAAGGCGCTGGTTGCGCGCTTCTTCGAGACGTTTTCGACCGGCAATGTCCCGGCGATCATTGGCGCAATGGCGCCCGATGGCACCTGGTGGGTCTCGGGCAAGCTCGAGGGCATGTCAGGCCCCTATACCGCCGAAGGGCTCGGCCCGCTGCTGGTGGGTGCAAACGCCGGATATAAGGCCGGAGCCTTGCGGATTACTCCGACCGGCATGGTCGCCGAGGGTGACAAGATTGCGGTCGAAGCCAATGGCTATGCCGAACTGCTCGATGGGCGGGCATACGATTGTCAGTATCACTTTCTGATCACCGTGCGCGGAGGCATGATTGGCGACGTCAAGGAATACATGGATACCCAGCACGCCAAGGACACGTTCTTCAGTGGTTAGCTCCCCGCTAGATAAGGTGCCTCCAGCGTCAGGACGATCTGATCAAGCGTATCGTCCAGCGCCGCCT
>CAMDQY010000133.1 GCA_945906005.1 Novosphingobium sp. Chol11
GATGGATGCGGGAACCCTGCCCTTCATTCTGATGAAGGGCGTGGGCGAGGCCTACCTCGACAAGAGCGTCTCGCTCGACGACGTGGCACTGTTCCTCGACGAGGAACTGGCGCGCTGACTTAGAAGAGTCGTGAACCGTTGGGCACTGGCTTGTCCGGACGGAAGAGAGTTACGTTGCCTTCCTCATCCGCGAAACCCAAAGTGAGGACTTCGGAAATGGATTTGCCAACCTGTCGTGGCGGGAAGTTGATCACCGCCGCGATTTGTCGTCCGATCAAGCCTTCCGGTTCATAAAGTGCCGCAATCTGCGCGCAACTTTTCTTCTCGCCAATTGCCGGGCCAAAATCGATCCTGAGCTTCAAACTGGGTTTGCGTGCGCCTTCGAGGACCTCGGCTACAATGACGGTCCCTATGCGCACGTCAGCACGAAGAAAATCGGCAAATTCGATCGACTCCGCAGCAGGAGCATCGGGATCGTGCGCGAGATGCACGTCACTCCAGCTCCAGAATCACCGCATCGACCGCAAGGCTGTCGCCCGCCTTGGCATTGATCTTTGCCACCTTGCCCGATTTCTCGGCGCGCAGGATGTTTTCCATCTTCATCGCCTCGATCACCGCGAGCGCCTGACCCTCGACGACCTCCTCGCCTTCGGCCACGTTGAGCGAGACCAGCAGGCCAGGCATCGGGCAAATCAGGAACCGCGAAAGATCGGGCGGGATCTTCTCGATCATGTGCTCGGAAAGGTGCGCGATGTTGGCGGGAAGCACTCCGACCTGATGGATCGCGCCGCGCGTGGTCATGCGAAAGCCCTTGCGGGTATTTTCGATCCTGACACCCAACGTCTCGTTTCCGACTTCGGCCACTACCATTTTGTCACCCAGCGCATATTCCATCGCCAGTTCGATCAGCTCGCCATCGACCGTCAGCCCATCCTCTGACAGTTCGACGTCATGTGCTTGCTGGTCGATCGTGATGCGCCATGAACCCGGCGGGTCGAGCGGCTCGGCAAGCTGGCCATCGATACGCCGAGCCCGGTCAGCGCGGGCCGTGGCGACGAACCCGGCGATGGCCGCAATCTTTGCGATGAGGTCCTTGCTGGCTGCGGCGCCGTGGAAGCCATCGGGATATTCCTCGGCAATGAAGCCGGTGGTCAGTTCGCCCGAACGGAAACGCGGGTGCTGCATGATCGCTGAGACGAAATCGATGTTGTGCCTCAGGCCGTCGATCTCGAACATATCGAGCGCGGCGATCTGCTTGTCGGCGGCCTCGTCGCGGGTCTTGCCCCAGGTGATCAGCTTGGCGATCATCGGATCGTAGAACATCGAGACTTCGCCGCCTTCGTAGACGCCGTCATCGACACGCACGCCATCGACGCCGCGCCGCCCATTCTCCGCGCCGTCGTCGGTCCAACCCTCGACCGGCGGACGATAGCGCGAAAGGCGCCCGATCGACGGCAGGAACCCGCGATAGGGGTCTTCGGCATAGACGCGGTTCTCGATCGCCCAACCGTCGATCTTGATGTCAGCCTGCGTCATTGAAAGCTTTTCGCCCGCAGCGACGTGAATCATCTGTTCGACCAGATCGACGCCGGTGATCGCCTCTGTCACTGGATGCTCGACCTGCAAACGTGTATTCATTTCAAGGAAATAGAAGCTCTCGCCAGTCGGGTCCGCGCCCGACACGATCAGTTCCACTGTGCCCGCGCTGTAATAGCCGACCGCCTTCGACAGCGCGACGCACTGTTCGCCCATGGCCTTGCGCATCTTGGGCGTGACGAACGGCGATGGCGCTTCCTCGACCACCTTCTGGTGGCGGCGCTGGATCGAACACTCGCGCTCGTTGAGGTAAAGCACATTGCCGTGCTTGTCGCCGAGGATCTGGATCTCGATGTGGCGCGGGTTGAGGATGAACTTCTCGATGAACACGCGATCATCGCCGAACGAATTAAGGCCCTCGCGCTTGGTCGCCTCGAAACCCTCGCGAACATCCTTTTCATCGTAGGCAAGGCGCATGCCCTTGCCGCCGCCGCCGGCCGACGCCTTCATCATTACCGGATAACCGATCTCGGCAGAGATGCGCACCGCGTGCTCGGTATCGTCGATCTCCCCGACGAAGCCGGGCACGACATTGACCCCCGCTTTCAGGGCCAGCTTCTTCGATTCGATCTTGTCACCCATCGCGGCGATGGCGTTCACCGGCGGGCCGACGAAAGCGATCCCTTCGGCTGCCAGCGCCTCTGCAAACGAAGTCCGCTCGGACAGGAAACCGTAACCGGGATGGACGGCGTCAGCCCCCGTCTGCTTGCACGCCGCGATGATCTTGTCTGCGATCAGGTAGCTTTCTGATGCAGGCGACGGGCCGATATGCACCGCCTCGTCCGCCATCTTGACGAACGGCGCACGTGCATCGGCATCTGAATAGACGGCGACCGTGGCGATGCCCATACGGCGCGCGGTCTTGATGACGCGGCATGCGATTTCGCCACGGTTGGCGATGAGGATTTTCTTGAACACTGGTGCCCCTACTGCTGTTCGATCAGGTCTTTAAGTTGCTTGGTCCGCGCCTCGGTCAGTTCCGTGCGGCAGGTGGCGACGAGCAGCGGCTCCATCGAGCCACCGCGAAACACGTATCCTTCAAGGTCGCAATGCGCATCGCGATATTTGAGCCATGCACGTTGCGCCGAAAGCAGAACAGCGAAATGTCCGGGCCTGCCATCGGTTTGTTTACCGTCGCGAATATCGCGCTGCTTCATTTCCGCCGTCGTCACCTTCCATTGCGCGTTCAAGGCGCTGTCGGCCCTATGAAACTCCATCGCGGCGCACCAGTTCATTTCCTGCTGGGCTTGCGGATCGGCGCAGTTCCAGGGCACATCGTTTGCCGGAGCGAAGGCCAGCAGCAGTAGCGCGATCATGCGGCCCTCGACTGATTGCGCGCGGCGGCATAGCCTGTCAGCGCCTGTGCATAGGCCGGTGCGCCCCTGCGGGCCTCTTCGCCGTCGAGCATCGCGCCGACAGACGATGCGATACACTCCAGTGACTCGTCGCTCAAGCTGTCGAGCGACGTTCGATATACCCCGATGGTGAACACGATAGCTCCGGTTTCGGGAAGACGGCGCAAGGTTTCGCGCTCGCAGCGCGCGAACAGCACGCTTCCGGCATTGTCGGGCGTGACATGAGTATAGCGCTCTTCGGCGGGCAGCGAGGGCATGTAGCGCGGCTCACCCGAAGGCATCACGAACATGTTGGTGCGGCCGTAGATTTCATCGCTACGCAGCTTGTCCATGAAACGGTCGACGCCGTCGGAAAGCTGCTCGGCATAGCCGTGGATCGGCTCGTGCACCGCATGGAGCGGCTTGCCGATCTTCTCGGACAAATGCCAGTCAGTCGGGAAAGCGACGGCAGCGGCGATAAGGCGATAGGGTTGACTTGTTGCATCCTGCGTCAGCAGGCAGAAATCCTCACAATGCGTGCGCGCCGCCTGTTCGAGGCTGTCCGCGCCCAGCATTTGCGCCAGTTCGCGCCCCGGAGCCTCGCCTTCGGGCAGCACCTGCACAGATTCGGGATGCGCATCGAAGGCCGCATCTCGGGCCGCCAGATCGGGCGCGGGATCGAGCCATTCGCTTTGCGCCAGACGCAACAGCCCCATCCGCAGCGGGCCGGATACCCGCGCGTGAGGCAAAAGCGTCTCGACGGAAAAGCCGAGGGTCACTCGGCGGCTTCCATCTCGCTTCCCACCGGCGGCATGTTGTGGCCGAGCAGGCGAAGCATGTCGGCGGCACATTCGACAACGTTGGAGCCGGGGCCGTAGATGCCCTGCACGCCTGCTTTCTTGAGGTAATCGTAGTCCGAAGCCGGAATGACTCCGCCCGCGACCACCTTGATGTCGGGCCGCCCGGCATCGCGAAGGTGGCCGATTAGTTCGGGAATCAGTGTCTTGTGGCCGGCCGCGAGGCTCGACGCGCCGATCGCATCGACATCGTTCGCCAAGGCAAGCTTGCAGGCTTCCTCGGGGGTCTGGAACAGCGGGCCGCTGGTAACGTCGAAGCCCATGTCGGTGAATGCCGAAGCGATCACATTCGCGCCACGGTCGTGTCCATCCTGCCCCATCTTGGCGACCAGCAGCCTGGGCGCGCGGCCAAGCCGGGTGCTGACCGCCTTCACGCCCTCGATCACCTGCGCATAGCGCTCATCGCCTGCATAGGCCTTGCCGTAGATGCCCTTCACCGGCACCGGCTGGGTGTCGTAGCGACCGAACGCCAGTTCCATCGCGTCGGAAATCTCGCCCAGCGTGGCGCGCGCACGCGCTGCCTCGACCGCGAGCGCGAGCAGGTTGCCGCCGCTCTTTGCTCCCTCGGTGAGCGCGGCCAGAGCCGCCTTGCAGGCAGTTTCGTCGCGGGAGGAGCGCATCGCATTGATGCGAGCGACCTGCGCCTCGCGCACCGCATGGTTATCGACCGAGAGCGTCTCGATCGGGTCTTCCTCATCCTTGCGGTACTTGTTGACGCCGACGATCACGTCTTCGGCCTTGTCGACACGTGCCTGCTTGCCCGCAGCGGCTTCCTCGATCCGCGCCTTGGGCATGCCGCTGGCGACCGCCCTTGTCATGCCGCCAAGCCCGTCGACCTCCTCGATCAATGCCCAGGCATCGTCGACCAGCTGCTTGGTCAGCGCCTCGATGTAGTAGGAGCCGCCGAGCGGATCGACGACATTGCAGATTCCGCTCTCCTCCTGGATCACCAGCTGCGTGTTGCGAGCAATCCGGGCCGAAAAATCGGTCGGCAAGGCAATCGCTTCGTCGAGCGCATTGGTATGGAGCGACTGGGTTCCGCCCAGCACAGCGGCCATAGCCTCGATCGTGGTGCGTATGACATTGTTGTAGGGGTCCTGCTCCTGCAGGCTGACACCGCTGGTCTGGCAGTGGGTGCGCAGCATCTTGCTTCGCTCCTTCTTTGCACCCAGACCGTCCATCACCCGGAACCACAGCGTGCGCGCGGCGCGCAGCTTGGCGACTTCCATGAAGAAGTTCATGCCGATTCCGAAGAAGAAGCTCAAACGTCCTGCAAAAGCGTCGATACCCATGCCGGCCGCCATCGCCCGCTGAACATACTCCTTGCCGTCCGCGATGGTGAAGGCAAGTTCCTGCACCGCCGTCGCTCCGGCCTCGTGCATGTGATAGCCCGAGATCGAGATGCTGTTGAACTTGGGCATGTGCTCGGAGGTATAGGTAATGATGTCCGAGACGATCCGCATCGAGGGTTCGGGCGGATAAATGTAGGTGTTGCGGACCATGAACTCCTTGAGGATGTCGTTCTGGATGGTTCCGTCGAGCTGTTCGGTGGGAACGCCCTGCTCCTGACCGGCGACGATGAAGAACGCCAGGATCGGGATGACGGCACCGTTCATCGTCATCGACACGCTCATCTTGTCGAGCGGGATGCCGTCGAACAGGATTTTCATGTCTTCGATGGAATCGATGGCGACGCCCGCCATGCCGACATCGCCGACTACGCGCGGGTGATCGCTGTCGTAACCTCGATGGGTCGCCAGATCGAAGGCGACTGAAAGCCCCTTCTGCCCCATCGCGAGGTTGCGGCGATAGAAGGCGTTCGATTCCTCGGCGGTCGAAAAACCGGCATACTGACGGATTGTCCACGGACGGCCCGCATACATGCTGGCCTTAACGCCGCGCGTGAACGGCGCAAAACCCGGCAGGCCCGGATCGGAGGAATCTTCGCCGGTGTAGAGCGGCTTGATCGCAAAGCCCTCGGGCGTTTCCCAGGTCAGATCGCGGCCCTTCACATCCTTGTCGGCGGCGGCTTTCCAGTCTTCCAGTGTCGGTTTGTCGGTCATCGCCCTGAACTCGCTATTCGTGTTGTCCTGCGCTCCGGCACATTTCCGGCAGCGACGATCAATGCGCCTCTTTCGGCGTCTCCATGATCTCGGTCAGCTGTCCGCCCATGTCCTTGGGGTGGACGAAGAATATCAGCGTACCGTGCGCGCCGATGCGCGGTTCGCCCAGCACCCGTTTGCCGAGGCTTTCGAACCAAGCCTTGGCAGCGTGAATGTCGGGCACCTCGTAGCAGATGTGGTGCTGGCCCCCGAGCGGGTTCTTCTCCAGCCACTTGCCGACAGCGGAGTCCGCCGCGGTCGGCTGGAGCAGTTCGACCTGCGTGCCCGCCGTGCCATTCTCGCCTGGCGTATTGACGAAGCACACGCGCACCTGCTGACTTTCAAGCACGAACGGCTCGGTAATCTGGGTCGCGCCCATAACGTCGCGGTAGAACGCGATCGAGGCGTCGAGATCGGGCGTGGCGACGCCGATGTGGTTCATCCTGCCCAGCTTCACGCCGCCTTCTCCGCCGCGCCGACATCGACGAGGTTCTCGACCACGATGGCGATGCCCTGCCCGCCGCCTACGCACATGGTGGCAAGGCCATAGCGGCCGCCAATGCGCTGAAGCTCGTAGATCAGCTTGACGGTGATGATTGCGCCCGAAGCCCCGACCGGATGGCCCAGCGAAATGCCCGAGCCATTGGGATTGGTCTTTTCGGGATCGAGGCCAAGCTCACGCGCCACCGCGCAGCTTTGCGAGGCAAAGGCCTCGTTCGCCTCGATCACGTCGATGTCGTTGAGCGTGAGGCCCGCGCGCTCCAGCGCGATCGGTGCAGCCTTGACCGGACCGATGCCCATGATCGAAGGATCGACCCCAGCATAGCCCCAGCCGATGATCCGCGCCATCGGCTTCAGACCCTTGAGCCTTACCGTCAGCCCCGAGGCGAGCACCAGCGCTGCAGCGCCATCGTTGATGCCCGAGGCATTGCCCGCAGTGACCGAGCCATCCTTGTCGAAGGCGGGGCGCAGCGCGGCCATGGTTTCGAGGCTCACATCGGTGCGGACATGTTCGTCGGTCTTGAACTCGACCACGCCCTTGCGGCTCTTGATCTCGACCGGCACGATCTGGCTGTCGAAACGGCCCTCTGCCCACGCGTGGGCGGCGCGGCGATGGCTTTCGACCGCCAACGCGTCCTGATCCTCGCGCGTAATCTGGTATCTGGTGGCGACGTTTTCAGCGGTCATGCCCATGTGGTAGCCTTCGAAGGGGTCCGAAAGCACGCTGATCATCGCATCGATGACCTTCATGTCGCCCATCTTATGGCCCCAGCGGCTCGAAGTCTGGACATGGGGGCTCTTGCTCATCGTCTCGGCCCCGCCAGTGACGACCACGTCCGCTTCGTCGAGCGCGATGAGCTGCGCGCCCGAAACAATCGCCTGCA
>CAMDQY010000134.1 GCA_945906005.1 Novosphingobium sp. Chol11
ACGCGCCTTCGGCTTCAGCTTTCCAGCAGCAGGCTGAAGTCACGCATCAGGTCGTTGCACTTGGCATCGAGCACGAGCAGCAGTTCGTCATGCTCGACGCCGAACTTGCGCTTCATCATGCGAATCAGCGATTCGCGGTTGGAGCGCGACATGCCATGGACGGTTATCGCGAATTCCGGATCGTGTGACAGGCCGTAGTCGACCAGCAGATCGACATTCTGCGGCTGAAACCCGAACCCGAGGAAAACGATGCGCTTGGCACCGGAAATTGAGCTGCGGATCTGTATCATCATCTGCTGATCGCGCTGCACCTCGCTGGTGGTGCGGATCAGCATCGCCAAATTGTGGATGTTCCTCGGCTGCTCGGTGCCCCATTCGCAATCCGCCGATTCACCCTTCTGCCAAGGCAGCCGCCCGATCGTGCCATAGGGATGGATGATGCGAAGCTTTGCGGCGACGATCGCCTGCGCTTCCTTCAGCTCCATGCCAAAAGACGACCACCATCGCCCAGGGCAGGAAATGTTCGATCGAGCGATCATAGTTGAAGTTGATGATCGACAGGTCATCGAGGCTGCGCTCGACCTGCGAGCGCGGCACGCCGGAGGTGACGAACTGACCAAGCTGGTAGAGCCACGTATCGGCTCCCTGGATCGGCAGTTCGCCGGGAAGTCGCGGTTCGGAGCGCAGGATCGATTTTGCTTCGGCCTGGCCTATGAAATGCACGATCGCGAGCTTGCCCGCGATGGTGATAAGCTGATTGGTGTCGTGCTGGTCGAGCAGGCTGTCAATCGATCGGGTTAGTCTGGACGCGATACGGATGCGTTCGCCTGCTGCGAGAATGTCGGCCTCATTCTTGCCGATGCGTGCTGCCGATTTTTGCAAGTACTGCGCGAGTACCACGCTGTCCTTCATCTGCACACCGGTTCCGAAGCGCGAGAAATCGAAGGTCTGGCCGACACGCGTCAACAGCTCCTCGTTACTCGGAAACTGCAGCTCGCAGCTTGCGCCGGCGCCGACGATCAGCGTGGTCTTGCTGCGTATCATGGCTGGCGCATGGCTCCGTCCCATGCGGAAGCGCGAAGGCGCGCTCCCTGATAGGCACGAATACGGGCACCATGGTTAAGATTTCCTAACCAAACCCTGCTCGCCTCAATTTGCGCGGGCCTTTGATTTACCCCGACGGATGGTAAAAATCATAGACCTTGCGCGCCACCGCCTCGCTGACTCCCGGCGTGCGCTTCAGGTCATCGAGCGCCGCCGCGCGGATTTTGCTGGCGGTGCCGAACGCCAGTAGCAAGGCGCGCTTGCGCGAAGGTCCGATGCCCGGAATTTCGTCGAGCGGGCTCGCCTGGATCGCGCGACTGCGCTTGGCGCGGTGCGCGCCGATGGCATAGCGGTGGACCTCGTCGCGCAGGCGCTGCAGGTGGAACAGAACCTGCGAATTCACCGGCAGCATCTTTTCGCGCCCGTCGGGGAAGTGAAACACCTCGCGTCCCTCGCGCCCGTGATGCGGTCCCTTGGCGATGGCGATCAGCGGCACATCCTCGACGCCCAGCTCCTCCAGAGCGTCCTTGACTGCGCTCATATGCCCCTTGCCGCCGTCGATCAGCACGAGATCGGGCCAGGTAGCGACGCCATCGATCGTCGAGCGTTCGCGATCCGGGTCTTCCTCGAGCGCGCGCCCGAACCGGCGGGTCATCACCTCGCGCATCATCGCGAAATCGTCGTTGGTCTGCGCGGTCTTGATGTTGAACTTGCGGTACTGGTTCTTGATGAAGCCTTCGGGGCCCGCGACGACCATCGCGCCCAGCGCCTTGTCGCCCTGGATATGGCTGTTGTCGTAAACCTCGATGCGGTGCGGAATTTCCGGAAGCTCGAGGAAATCGACCAATTCCTCCATGACCTTTGCCTGCGATCCCCGCTCGGCCATGCGCCGTTCGAGCGCCTCCATCGCATTGCGGCTCGCCTGTTCGACAAGGCGGCGGCGGGTGCCGCGCTGCGGCACCAATACCTCGATCTTGCGGCCCGCGATTGCGCCGAATGCCTCTTCGAGCAACGCAGCCTCTGGCAGGTCGCGGTCGATGAGGATCAGCCGCGCGGGTGGCACCTCCTCGTAGAACTGGGCGAGGAAGCTTTGCATCACCTCCTCCTCGGACAGGCCTTCGGTGTGGCTGGGGAAGAAGGCCCGGTGGCCCCAGTTCTGTCCGCCGCGGATGAAGAATGCTTGCACGCCAATTTGCCCGCCCTTCCCGGCGAGTGCGAAAATATCGGCAGTATCGATGCCCTCAGCGTTGATTGCCTGCGAACCCTGGATGAAAGTTGCCGCGCGCAGCCGGTCGCGAAGCATGGCTGCGGTTTCGAAATCGAGCGCCTCGGCAGCTTGCGCCATCTGCACCTCGATCTCGCGCTGGACCGCGCTCGACCTGCCGCCGAGAAAGTCCTTCGCCTGGCGCACCAGTTGGCTGTAGCCCGCCTCGTCGATCCGCCCAACGCAGGGTGCCGAGCACCGCTTGATCTGGTAGAGCAGGCACGGTCGGTCGCGCCGGGAAAAATAGCTGTCGGTGCAACTCCTTAGCAGGAACAGCTTCTGCAATGCATTGATCGTGGTGTTGACCGACCCGGCGCTGGCGAACGGTCCGTAATAATCGCCCTTGGCCCGGCGTGCGCCGCGATGCTTCTGGATCCGTGGATACGCATGATCGGAACGCAGCAGGATGAACGGGAAGCTTTTGTCGTCACGCAGCAGCACGTTGTAGGCCGGACGGTAGCGTTTGATGAACTGCGCTTCAAGCAGCAGCGCCTCGGCCTCCGAATTGGTGGTGACGATGGTCATCGAACGGGTCTGGCTGACCATGCGTTGTAGCCGCGAGGGCAGCCGCTCGACCTGCGTGTAATTGCTCACCCGGTTCTTGAGCATGCGCGCCTTGCCGACATAGAGTACGTCGCCGCGCGCATCATTCATCCGGTAGACGCCGGGGCGGCTTGGCAAGGTACGGACCGTGTCACGGATGACCTCGCAGCCTTTTTGCAGATCAGGCTTGTCCGATCCGCGCACGGTATCGGTCTGGCGCTCCTCGTTGAAGCGCTCCGCGCCCTTGGGATTGGGCGGGGTTCCTGCAGGCGTGCGGCTCATGTGTGCCAGATAGGACTTGCCGCTGTCACTTGGGAAGGCCCCGGCGACACTGCGTCAGAACATCTTGCGGATATCGATGCCTATCACCCTGCCCTGCGGCTCGCGGTAGCCGCGCTGGTAGGCGAGTGGGACCAGACCGCCGCCATCGGTTACTTTCTGCCGCGAATCGAGCAGGTTGTCGACATCGAGCGCGACCCTCATGCCTCTCAGGAAAGGCACAGTCTCCGCCAATTCCTTGCGCTGGTCGAGGTCGAAGAACAGGCGGACATCAACCTTGAACGTGCTGCCAAAGCGCAGGTCCGACGTGCCCGGCGCGCCGCTGGCGCTGAGCCTGGAGGATGCGGCCCAAGTGCCATTGAGGCGCAAGCCATAGCCATTCTTGAATGCCCCGCCCTCGAACGACAGCGCATGTCGCGGCACTCCGCCAGCGGTCAGAGCCTCGCCATTAAGCTGGTCCAGTCCGGGTCCGCCGTCGGCGATGGTGACCCGGTCGGTGAAGCGCAAGGTGTGATAGATCGAAAGGTTCCAGCGTCCGCCCGGCGGCCCGCCCCGCCCCGGCATCATTCCCATGCCCATGCCTAGCCCGCGCTCGCCCTGCTGCTTGCTCAGGCTGCCCGACAGATTAAAGCCCCAGCGCAGCCGCGAGCTTTCGATCTTGTCGAAAGTCACCGGGCGCCGGTCGATCGAGACAAGCCTGCCGCTCGCATCGCGGATTGCGCGGCCGGGAAATGCCGCTTCGATGGCTGGCGTGAGCAGCGGGAACGCATTGGTTACGTTGCGCGAACTGTTGCGGAAATACTCGACCAGGAGGCTCGAGCGCCGCAGGAACGGGAGATCCCAGTTGGCCGAGATCTTCCAGTCGCGCCGCTTTTCGGCAAGCAGATCGGGATTGCCGCCTCCGGTCAGAGTGACCAGCGCGGTCTCGCCGCGCGCGAAATCGTAAACCAGGACATTGAACGTGACGATCTGCGGCGCGCCAAGCTGCGAAAGCGAGGGTGCCGCCTCGTTGACGAGATAGCTCGCCTGAAACACCAGTTTATCGGTGGGCTTCCAGGTAAAACCTGCGCTCCAGTCGCTCAGCGTTCCGAAGTCGGAGAGGTGGTTTATCCCGGCGCTGGCATTGAGCGACAGGTCGCCGATGCCGGAAAGCACGTCGTTCTTGCGGCTCGTGATAGGAAGCGAAAGGTTCGCGCCTGCCGAAACATCGCCGCGCTTGAACACAGTGCGCTGCGGGATGCCTCCGCTGATGTCTGAATTGTCGCTGTAGTCGAAATCAAAACCGCCTTTGACCGTCAGTGCCGCCTCGCCTGCGGGCAAGCTGATAGGACGTCCGGCCACGGTCGCCAGCGAGGACAAGGCAAGGTCCTTGGAGCGCGCCAGATCGCGCCCTGTTGCCGCTCCGCCCCGATTGTCACTGCGTGTGGTTGAATCGGTGTAGTCCGCATCGCCAGTCAAACTGAGCAGCCAGTCGCCCAGCGGCTTGTTGAGCGCCAAACCTCCTTGCACTAGGTCCGTCGCGGTCTTGCGCTCCAGAGCACTCAATTGCTGGGGATTGGCCTCGAGCAGCAGGTCGTCGAGGCCCGAGAGTGAGCGCGAATCGGTGCGGGTGTAAGCGCCGTTTGCGCTCAGTGACCCACCAAGCCCGTCATTGCCAATTCCGCTCGACCATGTGCCGTTGAGCGTGATCTCGTGGTTTTCGGGCGCAAGGCTGCGAAACCGGCCCGGATCGGTACTTGCAGGCAGCGACGCAAGTTCCGACGGGTCCTGGATAATCCCGCGCGCGGTCTCGGTCAGAAGCGATGTCCCAACGATCTTGGCCTCGAGGTTCATCCGGCGTGGCCCGTCGATCCGCAGCAAGCTGCCTTCGAGCTCTTGGTTGGTATAGCCGCCGCGCGTCGGCATGTTGAGCTCGCCGGATACCTGCTTGCTCGAAAAGTTGTCCTTGAGGATGAAGTTGACCACGCGTTGATCCGCCGGATAACCGAACCTCAGCGCAACTTCCTCGGGCAGCACTTCCATGCGGCGGATCGCCTCGGGCGGGATTGAGCGCATCTCGCGGAAGCTCGATATGCGCTGGCCGTTGACGAGCACAACCGGACGGCCCCCACCCCTGCCCCGACCGCTGCCAGTCTGCGGGCCGACAGCATCCAGCAGTTCCGCGATCGACCTGGCGCCGTAGGTGGAGATGTCGGCTTCATCGAGCGTGAGCACCGGTGGCAGATCGGTCTCCAGCTGACCGGCAAACCGAGTGGCGACGACGACAATATCCCGCGGCCGATCACCTTCGTCGGATGCCTCACCCTCTGCATTAGGCGGAGCCTCTTCAGCCATGGCGACACATGGTGCGGACAGGATCAGGGGAGCAAGAAGCAGGCAGCGCAAGGGAACGGTTCTCCGGGATTGAATGGTGTTCCCCTCCGCAAATCCCAATGCCTACTCGCCCATGCCGCGATTCTTTTCAATACGGAGCCGAGTATCATTTTGTCGCGCTTGATCTTGATCGTTTCAGATCGATCGATCTGAAACGTGAATCAAGGTCTCGCCAAATGATCAGGCTCTTGGATAACATTTCGATGAACGGTCAGTCTTCCCTTTTGGCGAACTCGCGGCTATGGCGCGCCGCGACGAACCAAAATACCGGCGGAAATTGATCGCGGATGGCGAAAGAAGAACTTCTCGAAATGCGGGGCAAGGTGGTCGAACTCCTGCCCAATGCCATGTTCCGGGTGGAACTCGAAAATGGCCACGAAATTCTCGGACTTACCGCCGGAAAGATGCGCAAGAACCGCATTCGCGTGCTGGTCGGCGACGAGGTGCTTTGCGAGCTGACCCCCTACGACCTCACGAAGGGCCGAATCACTTATCGCTTCATGCCCGGCCGAGGCGGTCCTGGCCAGACCGACTGACCATTGCTGGCTTTGAGCGGGTGACCGCGCCTCGACTGATATTAGCATCGTCCTCGCCGCGCCGCAGCGAGTTGCTGTCGAGGCTCGGCATCGTACCCAATGAAATCCGCGCAGCCGACATCGACGAGACACCGCGCAAGGGTGAGCGGCCGCACGACTATGCCCGGCGCATGGCGCGCGAGAAGGCGATGGCCGTCGAGGTTCCGGAATGCCACGTGCTGGCTGGTGATACAGTCGTCGCGGCCGGGCTGCGAATTTTGCCAAAGACCGAGACCGAACCCGAAGCGCGCTCGTGCCTCGAATTGCTGAGCGGCAGACGGCACCGGGTGCTTTCCGCCGTGGCGCTGCGCCATCCCGATGGCACGCTGCGTGAGCGTCTTTCGGAAACGATCGTTCGCTTCAAGCCAATGTCACGCGAGGAGATCGCTGCCTATCTCGCCGGCGGTGAGTGGCACGGCAAGGCGGGCGGCTATGCGATCCAGGGCAGCGCCGAAGGATTGATCGCCTGGATATCCGGCAGTCATTCGGGCGTCGTTGGCCTGCCGTTGTTCGAATCGCGGGCGCTGCTCAAAGCGGCAGGTTTTGAACTTGCCTGAGTGGCTGGTCGAGCAGGGGATCGGCGAGGACCGCGCGATCTGCATGGCGGCAGGCCAGCTGGTGGCCGCCCGGATCGATTGGCCCGGTGCGCTCGGCTGCGGACAGGTCGAGGATGCGGTGCTGGTCTCGCGGGTTCGCGGCACGCCTCGCGGGCGAGCACGCTTTGCCAGCGGTGAGGAGGCACTGGTCGACCGCCTGCCGGGCGACTCCAGCGAAGGCGCGACGATCAGGCTCGAAGTACGCCGTCCGCAGTTGAGCGAACGGGGCCGAACCAAGCTGGCGCAAGCCCGTCCGACCCAGCTTGCCCCCCGCCCTGCTCCTCGGCTTGCCGAAGCATTGGCCGAATGCGGCGAGCAAGTGCGAGTAGTGCGCAAGTTTCCCGGCGGCGAATGGGAAGATATCTGGGTCGAGGCATGGTCGGGCACGGTCGAATTCGCCGGCGGATCGCTGCTTTTTTCGACAACCCCGGCGATGACGCTGGCCGATATCGATGGCACGCTTGGGCCGCGCGATCTGGCGATTGCCAGCGTCGAGCCATTGGCCAACGCATTTCGCCGCT
>CAMDQY010000135.1 GCA_945906005.1 Novosphingobium sp. Chol11
CGCGAATTTCGGCAAGGTCAGTGATCTGCGGCCCGCACAGCGCCCTGACATGTTGGACGGCATTGGCGAGCGCGGTCTTCGGAGCGGAGGCGGCGCCGGCAGCAACGCATCCGCGCAGGCGCGCTTCCACCGCGTCATGATCCTGCGCATCGGTAGCCATCGCGGCCGATCCAAGCGCCGAACCAAGCAAGGCAACGGACATCAGCGAAATGAAGCCGGCGCGGTTCATCGTCCCTCTCCGCGGCGCGGTGAACGCGGGCTGGTGGCGAAGTGCGCCCGCCGCGCATCCTGCTTGTCGGCGATGCGCAGGCGCATCCCGGCAGTGATGCGTTCGAGCACGGCGTCGATGTTTTCGAGAATGTCGGCGGCCTTGATCCGCATAACCCGGATGCCCACCGCCTCGAGGCTCTTGTCGCGGCGTTTCGCGAGCGCCTCGTTGGCCTCGTCCTCGTCGATGGAGATCGCCATGCCAATAGGATGGCAGTTGAAATCGACGATCGCCGATCCGACCACCGCATGGCGGGTGAGCTTGTAGCGCCCCAGATCGGCTTCCGAGAATCGCGCAGCCAATGCCTTGTGCGCCTCGCTCGAATGACGGCGCATTTCGCGCGCCTGCGTATGCAGCGCATCGAGCCGCGTTTCGGATATTTCCCAGCCGCGGCCGCGCTTCTTGATCGCGGGCACCGGGGCCTCACCCGAAGGTTCGGGGAGCTTGAGGGTTTTCTTTTCGGTCACCCCACGCTCCCTTCGAGTGAAATTCCGAGCAGCTTCTGCGCCTCGACCGCGAATTCCATCGGCAGTTGCTGGAGCACCTCTTTCGCGAAGCCGTTGACGATCAGCGCCACGGCTTCCTCGGCGTCCAGCCCGCGCTGCATCGCGTAGAACAATTGGTCGTCCGAAATCTTCGAAGTGGTTGCCTCGTGCTCGATCTGCGCGCTGGGGTTCTTCACCTCGATATAGGGCACGGTGTGCGCGCCGCACTCGCTTCCCAGCAGCAGCGAATCGCACTGGGTGAAGTTGCGCACGCCATCCGCCGCAGCGCCGACACGCACCAGCCCGCGATAGGTGTTGCTCGATTTGCCGGCCGAAATGCCCTTGGAAATGATCGTCGAGCGCGATCCCTTGCCGTTGTGGATCATCTTGGTGCCGGTATCGGCCTGCTGGTAATTGTTGGTGACCGCGACCGAGTAGAACTCGCCGACCGAATCCTCGCCGTTGAGCACGCACGACGGATATTTCCAGGTGATCGCGGAGCCGGTCTCGACCTGGGTCCAGCTCACCTTGCTGCGCTTGCCCTGGCACAGCGCGCGCTTGGTAACGAAGTTGTAGATGCCGCCCAGCCCTTCGGCATTGCCCGGATACCAGTTCTGCACCGTCGAATACTTGATCTCGGCATCGTCCATCGCGATCAGCTCGACCACGGCGGCGTGGAGCTGGTTCTCGTCGCGCATCGGCGCGGTGCAGCCTTCGAGATAGCTGACGTGGCTGCCTTTTTCGGCGATGATCAGCGTGCGCTCGAACTGGCCTGTATTCTCGGCATTGATGCGGAAATAGGTGGACAGTTCCATCGGGCAGCGCACGCCTTCGGGAATCCATACAAAGGTGCCATCGGAGAAAACCGCGCTGTTGAGGCAGGCGAAATAGTTGTCGTGCTGCGGCACGACCTTGCCCAGCCACTTTTTCACGAGCTCGGGATATTCGCGAATCGCTTCACTGATCGACAGGAACACGACACCGGCGCGTTTCAGCTCTTCGCGGAAGGTGGTGGCGACCGACACCGAATCGAACACCGCATCGACCGCGACCTTGCGCGCGCCTTCGACACCCGCGAGCACCTTCTGCTCCTCGAGCGGGATGCCGAGCTTCTCGTAAATGCGCAGGATTTCGGGATCGAGCTCGTCGAGCGATTTCAGCGCGTCCTTCTGCTTGGGCGCGGCATAGTAATAGGCGTCCTGATAATCGATCGGCGGCACGTTGAGCTTGGCCCAGTCGGGGGCGGTCATGGTCAGCCAGCGGCGATAGGCCTTGAGCCGCCAGTCGAGCATCCATTCCGGCTCGTTTTTCTTGCCCGAGATGAAGCGCACGGTGTCTTCGGACAGGCCCTTGGCGCCGAATTCCTGCTCGATATCGGAAGACCAGCCGTGCTCGTAGTCGGCAACCTTGTCGGCAGCTTCACGCGCGGCGACATCACGGATGGTTGGCTCGTCGGTCATCGCCGCACCTCCGCGAGCTTGGTGAGCAGCACCTGCGCAAGCGCTCCTCGCAACGCCTCGTTGACCACCGGCCAGTGATCGCGAACCCCGCATGCGTCTTCCAGCGAGCAATCGTGGCGGCCCTGCTCGAGACAGGCGGTCATCGCGATCGGGCCTTCGACCGCCTCGACAATATCGGCGAGTGAAATCGCCGCAGCTGGACGCGCCAGCCTGATGCCGCCACCGACTCCGCGAGTCGAATGGAGCAGTCCTGCCGCGCTCAGACGGCTCACCAGCTTTTGCACGGTGGGCGCGGGCAACCCCGTCTCAATCGCAAGCTGTCCGGCTGACAAGCGGGCGCGAGTGCCCGCCGCTGCCGATTCGCCCGCACCGCAGCCGCAGTGGCGCGAGGCGGCGGCCATGATGACGACGGCGTAATCTGCCATGGAAGATAGGCGCATTGCGGTTGCAGATCCTGATTCGGAGCCAAACTGGACCGATTCGTTCCGGTTTCACCTAAGACCCGATCGCGCCCGATTCAAGGGCTTTTGCCAGATATGCGGCACAATGCCCGTCGCCAATGGATGATCGACAAAAAAGTGCGGCTCCCCAGAAATGCCGGGAAGCCGCCAGCAATCGAGAGACTCGGGAGCAAAGCTCACCTGCAGCCTATCGGGTCGCGGTGCCCCTTTAGGCAGGTTGCCCGAACAGGAATTGTAGACATCCGGCACCATAGGAAATTTCGTATTCCAGGAAACAAAGTTGCGCTTTCATGTTGCGGGGAGTTTGTGCGTCTCCTGTCTCGCAGCTATCGCCTGCACCCATGATATACCGTCTGCTGCGCCCGCTCCTGTTCACGCTCGACGCCGAGCGAGCGCACCGGCTGGCGCTTGCCATGCTGAAGATCGCGCCGGTCGGAAGACCCGCTCCGCCGCACTGTCCGCTCGCCATCAATGTTGCGGGGATCGATTTTCCCACCCCACTCGGCGTGGCCGCGGGTTTCGATAAGGACGCAGAGGTTCCCGACGCGCTGCTCGGTGTGGGCTTCGGATTTGCCGAGGTCGGATCGATCACGCCGCTGCCGCAGCTCGGCAATCCCAGGCCGCGACTGGTCCGGCTGACCGAAGACCGCGCGGTCATCAACCGGATGGGGTTCAACAATAGCGGCGGCGAGACCGCGGCCATGCGGCTACGCGCCCGGGCAGGAAGGGCTGGGATCGTCGGCATCAATATCGGCGCGAACAAGGACACGGTGGACCGCGTCGCCGACTATGCGGCGATGACGCGCTTGATGGCTCCGCTCGCCTCCTATCTCGCGGTCAACATTTCCAGCCCCAACACACCTGGCCTGCGCGCGCTCCAGGACGAAGCGGCACTGACCGGGCTGCTCGATGCCGTGTTCGAAGCGCGCGGACCTTCCGGGCCGCCGATTTTCCTCAAGGTCGCGCCCGATCTCGAACCTACCGACATCGACGCGATCGCGCGAATCGCTTTGGACAAGGGGCTGGGTGCGCTGATCGTTTCGAACACCACGATCACGCGCCCGCCGCTGAAATCACGCCACGCCGGAGAGGCGGGCGGGCTTTCCGGCGAACCCTTGCGCGAACTCGCCTTGCAGCGCCTGCGCGATTTCCGAAAGGCGACCGGCGGGCAGATGCCGCTGGTCGGGGTCGGCGGAATCGCCAGCGCCGACGATGCATGGCAGCGCATCCGCGCCGGGGCCAGTCTGGTGCAATTATACAGCGCGATGGTCTACGAGGGGACCGGCCTGGTCCGGCGGATCAATCGCGGGCTGATCGAGCTGATGGCGCGCGATGGATTTGCTTCCATTGCCGAGGCGGTCGGAACCGAATAGTCAGGCGTGATGGTTCCGCGCATCTCCCTAGCCGCCTTTCTGTCGCTTGCGCTTGCCGCCTGCGCGACGGCCCCAGCCAGTCCGACTGTTGTCCCGACTGCCCCGCCCGCCATTATCAGCAAGGGCATGGTCAGCGCCGCCGACCCGCGCGCGGCGCAGGCAGGCGTCGACGTGCTGCGTCAGGGCGGCAATGCCACCGACGCCGCTATCGCGGTCATGCTAGCGCTGACCGTGGTCGAGCCTCAAAGTTCGGGGATCGGCGGCGGTGGTTTCTATGTGCGCGGCGGCGCGGACGGTTCGGTCGAGACGATCGACGGACGCGAAACCGCCCCCTCCGCAGCCACACCCCGATGGTTCCTCGGACCGGACGGCAAGCCGATTCCCTTCAAACAAGCGGTCGCCTCGGGGTTATCGATTGGCGTTCCCGGCAATCTGGCGCTCGCGGCAGAAGCGCATCGCCGTCACGGCAAGCTGGCCTGGGCCAGGCTTTTCGAACCGGCGATCCGGCTGGCGCGTCAGGGCTGGACTCTGTCGGAGCGTGGGCGCGCCTTTCTGGTGCGCAGCAAGGCAACTGCCGCGCGCAGCAAAGCTGGTGCCGCACTGTTCTACGACGCAAAGGGCGAACCGCTGCCTGCCGAGACCCTGCTCACCAACCCCGCGCTAGCCTCGACGCTCGAACGAATCGCTAAGGGCGGGCGAAAGGCATTCTATGAAGGCGAGGCCGGATCGCAGCTGGCAGAGATCATTGCCTTCGATACGCAGGCCAGCAATGGCGTGACCGCGCGCGACATCTCGGCCTATCAGGCGAAGCCGCGCGATCCGGTCTGCGGCACATATCGCGCCTACCGGGTCTGCGGGATGGGCCCGCCAAGTTCGGGAGCGACCACGGTTCTTGCCACTCTGGGCCAGCTCGAGCGCTTTGACCTTTCTCAACTTCGCGCCGACAATCCGGCCTTCTGGCATCTCTTTGCCGAATCGCAGCGCCTCGCCTATGCCGACCGCGAGCGCTTCCTCGCCGATGGCGATTTCGTCACGGTCCCGGTCGCCAAATTGATTGACCGCGAATACCTCACCCGGCGCAGCGCGCTGATTTCGCTTGATTCGACGATGGTCAAGGCCGAGCCCGGCCTCGAAGCCCCTCCGCCGGACGGTGCTGAGCCGCCCGAAAACGGCACCTCGCACTTCGTCGTGATCGACAGCGTTGGGACGGCGGTCAGCTACACCTCGACCATCGAAGGGCCGTTCGGATCGGGGCTGATGCATGAGGGCTTCTATCTCAACAACGAGCTGACCGATTTCAGCTTCGAGCCGGAGAAGGGCGGCGCACCGGTCGCCAACCGGGTCCAGGGCGGCAAGCGCCCGCGCAGTTCGATGGCTCCGACGCTTGTCTACGGGCCGGACGGCAGGCTGGTGCTGGCGATCGGCGCGGCTGGCGGCCAGACCATCCCGGTGCAGGTCGCGCGCGGCATTATCGCCGTGATCGACTGGGGTCTGCCGGTGAGCGAGGCGCTGGCCGTCCCGGTGCTGTTTGCCCCGGAAGATACAGTTATTGTCGAGAAGGGATCGGCGCTCGAATCCATGATCCCGGCGCTGCAAGCGCTGGGCCATGCCAAGGTCGCCGCCTTCGCACTGCCGCTCAAGACCAATGTCATTGTGGTGACCCTGGGCGGGCTACAAGGCGCGGGCGATCCGCGCAGCGAGGGCGCGGCGATTTCCGAATAACCCCGGACTTGTCGCGGGGCGCTGCTGCTCCTAAAAAAAGCCCCAAATGCAACCTTCCGGAGAGGGTGAACGCGTGCAGCTTTCCGACTTCGACACTGCCCTCAATCTCGTCTCGCTGTTTCTCGACAGGGTGGACAGACTTGGCGATGCGCCAATGCTGTGGGCCAAGCGGGACAAGGCATGGCAATCGCTGAGCTGGGCCGATGCGGCGCGGCAGGTCTGCTTGATTGCGCAAGGGCTGCGGTCCAAAGGGCTCAGGGCGGGCGACCGGGTGATGCTGGTCTCCGAGAACCGGCCCGAATGGTGCCTCGCCGATCTTGGCATCATGGCCGCTGGCTGCGTCACTGTCCCGGCCTACACCACCAATACCGAGCGCGATCACCTTCATATCCTCAACAATTCCGGCGCGCACGCGGTGATCGTCTCGACCGCAAAGCTCGCAACGCCGCTGATCGCCGCGCTGGCGCAGACCGATGCCAGCGAAATGCTGTTCACCATCGAGCCGGTGCCCCATGCGCAGGAGGGTAGCTTTACATGGCACGAATGGGCCGATCTGCTCGAAGGCGATGCGGCGACAGCACGCGCATCGGTCAACGAGCGGATGGCGGTTACCAGCCGGACCGACCTTGCTTGCATCATCTACACCAGCGGCACCGGCGGCGCGCCGCGCGGCGTGCGCCAGCATCACGGCGCGATCCTGTGCAATGTCGGCGGCGCGGCGCGCGTGATCTCGGAGGATTTCGGCTGGGAAAAGGAAGTGTTCCTCTCGTTCCTGCCCCTGAGCCACGCCTATGAGCACACCGGCGGACAATTCCTGCCAATCGGGCTGGGCACGCAGATTTTCTACGCCGAGAGTCTCGAGAAGCTCGCCGCCAATATCGAGGAGGTGCGCCCGACGCTGATGGTCGTGGTGCCGCGCCTTTTCGAACTGCTGCGCACCCGCATCATCAAGCAGGTGGAGAAGCAGGGCACATTGCCGCGCAAGCTGATGGAGCTTGCGGTATCGATCGGTGCACGCAAAGCCGCCGGAAGGCGCCGGATCACCGATGCCCCGCTCGATTTCCTGGTCGGCAAGGTGCTGCGACCCAAGATCCAGGCCAAGTTCGGCGGGCGGATCAAGGCGCTGGTTTCGGGTGGCGCGCCGCTCAATCCCGAGATCGGCACATTCTTCGAGGCGATGGGCCTGACCCTGCTGCAAGGCTACGGTCAGACCGAGGCGGGGCCGGTGATCAGCTGCAACCGACCGCGCGCTGGCGTGAAGATGGACACGGTCGGCCCGCCGCTTGACGGGGTCGAGCTGCGCATTGCCGAGGATGGCGAATTACTCGTGCGCGGAGAGCTGGTAATGCATGGCTACTGGGCCAACGATGCGGAGACTGCGCGTGCGCTGCAGCCCGATCCGGCGGAGCCTG
>CAMDQY010000136.1 GCA_945906005.1 Novosphingobium sp. Chol11
GAAATCGAGCGGGCGCGGGCCGCGCTCGAACTGGCGCGGAACCGTCCGGACGATTCCGAGCTGGCCGCACTCCGCCAGGCCGCCAATGCTGCGCCAGAGGATATGGACGCGCAACTGGCGTTCGCTTCGGCGGCGTTTGCTGTCGGCGAACGAGACAGCGCAGCCGATGCGCTGCTGGCAATGGTAGCTCGCGACGCCGAGTGGAACGAAGGCGCTGCCAAGGCCAAGCTGCTGCAAATTTTCGAGGCGATCGGGCTCGACGATCCTTGGGTCGCAGCCACGCGCCGTCGTCTCTCGCTGATCCTGTTCGGCTAGGCCAATGTCCAGCCAGCGCATCTCGATCTTTCCGCTGCCCGGCGCGGTGCTCTATCCGGGGCTGCAACTGCCGTTGCACATCTTCGAGCCGCGCTACCGGGCGATGATCAGCGATGCGCTGGCGCGCGATCGCCGCATCGGCATGATCCAGCCACAGCGGCCGCAAGAGGGCGCGCCGCTGTTCACGGTCGGCACGCTGGGGAAGATCGGCCAGGTCGAGGCGCTGGAAGACGGGCGCTACAACATAGTGCTCGAAGGCGAGATGCGGTTTCGCGTTGTGCGCGAACTTGAAGCCAATACACCGTTCAGGCAGGTCGAGGCCGATCTCATTGACGAGCCGCTCGAGCAAGTGCTGGCGGCGGTCGAGCGTGCCGGTTTCGAGCGCGAGGCGCGGCGGTTTGCCGATGCGCAGGGTTATGCCGTCGATTGGGAATCGGTCACCCGGCTCGACGATGCCTCACTGATCAACGGAGTATCGCAGATCGTGCCGTTCGATCCGGTCTCCAAGCAGGCGCTGCTCGAAGCACGCGACCTTTCCACGCGCTGCGAATTGTTGATACAGCTCCTGCAATTCTTCGGCCACGGCGATGCCGACGACGAAAGCGTGGGCACGCTGCAATAATGCCAACGTTCGCTTGCGCGAACCCATGCCCTTACCGCCCCGCCCGACCACCAAGCATACCGGTAGGGCGGGGAGGTGGGGCGGGAGGTATGACCCAAGCTCATCGAGCTTGGATAGGGACTCAAATCCCGAAGCTGCCCTTAAGCCCCTCGATCACATATTGCGCAGCAAGCGCCGCCAGCAGAACGCCGAGCAGCCGCGTGATCACCGCCTCAACCTTGTCTCCCAGCAATCGCATCAGCGGCGCGATGGCGATCAGCCCCACCATCATCAGCGCCATCACCGCGCCCAGTGCTGCAAGCACGACAAGGCTTTGCTGCAGGCCGCTGGCCTCGTTCATGAGCAGCATGACCGCAGCAATCGCGCCCGGCCCCGCCAGCATCGGCATGGCCATGGGGAACACCGAAACGTCTTCGATCTCAGGCGTGGCGATCATCTTTTCGACACGTTGCTCGCGGCGCTGGGTGCGTTTCTCGAAGACCATTTCGAAGGCGATCCAGAACAGCATGAAGCCGCCAGCGATGCGAAAGCTGTCGAGCTCAATGTGCAAGGCGCCGAGCAGATCTTCGCCGAACAGTGCGAAGCTCAGCAGTATTGCCGACGCAATCAAGACCGCGCGCACCGCCATCGATCGCGCTTGCGCCGCCCTCGCACCCTTGGTCAGCCCGGCATAGATCGGAGCGCATCCGGGCGGATCGATCACCACGAACAGGGTGATGAAGGCCGAGAAGAATAGCTCGGTCACGTCACGGTTTGACCGAGGCGTCGATTACGCTCTGCCACTGGGAGCCATCCCAGTAGCTTACTACAACGTGCCGCCCGCTGTCGGGCTTCACCGCGACCTGCCATGAAAGGGTGCCGTCGATGGACATGCCGGTTGAGACCTGCCCATCGATCGATTGCTGCGCCGGCGGCGCACCAGGCTTTCTCCGGCAATCGGCAATCCTGCCCGCAATCAGCTCTGGCGCTGCGAGCGGCGTAGCAAGGCCATCGCCCTGATCCATTACCCATTTGTAGCTTTCATTCTTCTGCCGCTGCCAGATGGTCGTGAAGTATCCGGTGGATCCGTCCGGGCGTTGCCACGCGCCTCTGGTTGCTCCGAGCGTGCCATCGCAGCTCATCCAGACCTCGTGCGGTTGCCATACCACGGAGCTTGGCGGATCGGCGCGGCCCTTGAGCCAGTCCGGCGCGTTCACAGCCTCGGGAACGAACATCACCGCATCTTCCGCAGCGAACTTTCGAAACGCGGTCCACTGGCCCCGTTCCTGCGCCATCCGGTTGAACGCGATCTCGGTAGCGATCAGCGCGGACGGGTTGGTGGCATCGCGGATCTTTTTTCGCGCTTCAACTGGCCCCGCCGCAAAGGCAACGGCAAGCAGGGCCGCAGCCAATGCCATGCCAGAAGCAATACGCTTCAAATCGCGTCCTCAGCAAGGTCCAGCCCGGCGTTGCGGTGCGCGGCAACGACGGTGTTGCGCAGCAATACAGCGATAGTCATCGGCCCGACCCCGCCGGGCACCGGGGTGATCGCACCCGCAACCTTGCTCGCCTCGGCATAGTCGACATCGCCTACAAGACGCCCCTTCGGCCTGTCCTCGGTGGGTGGCAGGCGATTGATGCCGACGTCGATCACAGTCGCTCCGGGCTTGATCCAGTCACCCTTGACCATTTCGGCGCGCCCCACGGCAGCAACCACGATGTCGGCCCGGCGCACGACCGCAGGCAGGTCCCTGGTGCGGCTGTGCGCGATGGTGACGGTGCAGCTTTCCGCCAGTAGCAGCGCCGCCATCGGCTTGCCAACGATGTTGGAGCGGCCGATCACCAACGCATCGAGGCCCGACAGGCTGCCGAGTTGGTCCTTCAGCAGCATCATGCAACCGAGCGGAGTGCAGGGCACGAAGCCCGGAAGCCCGACCGAAAGCCGCCCCGAGTTGATGACGTGGAAGCCGTCGACATCCTTGTCGGGATCGATAGCGGCGATCACTTTCTGCTCGTCCATGTGATCGGGCAGCGGCAGTTGCACGAGAATGCCGTCGATCGCCGGATCGGAATTGAGGCTTTCCACCAGCGCCAGCAGGTCGGCTGCGGGCGTCGCCTCGGGCAACAGGTGCTCGAAGCTGTTCATCCCGCACTCGACGGTCTGCTTGCCCTTGTTGCGCACGTAGATGTGGCTCGCCGGATCGTCGCCGACCAGCACCACTGCGAGGCCCGCCTTGCGGCCCGCCTTGTCCTCGAAGCTTGCTGCGACCTGTGCAACGCGCTCGCGCAGCGTCTCTGCAAATGCCTTGCCGTCGATCCGGTGTGCCTCGCTCATGCCGCGCCCCTGAGATTGGCGAGCACGATCAGGATCAGTTGCAAGGCAAGGATCAGCACGAGCGGCGAGAAATCGATCGCGCCGGTATTGGGCAGGATCCGCCTGATCGGCGCCAGCACTGGTTCGAGCAGCGAATTGATCGAGCGATAGATCGCGACGATGAATTCATTGGTGGCGTTGATCACGTTGAATGCCAGCAGCAAGCCGATCACGAACTGCACGATAATGAGCATCACCAGAACGTTGATGAGCAGATCGACGATCTGGATCAGCATGTTCAAGACCACGAGCAGCTCCTTTCAGGCGCGAATTGAGCGGCTGATAGCCGAGGGCAGGCTGGCACGGCAAGCTCTGCCCCCCGCAGCCTGCAAGACTATGCCCGGATCAGCGTTCCCGCGCCTTCGGAAGTGAAGATTTCCAGCAGCATCGCATGCGGCACCCGCCCATCGAGCACGACCGCAGCCTCGCATCCTGCCTCCACCGCAAGCACGCAGGTTTCGAGCTTGGGAATCATCCCGCCCGAAATGGTGCCGTCGGCCTTGAGGCGATCGATGTCGGCGGGCCTCAGATCGGTGAGCAGGCTGCCCTGCTTGTCGAGCACCCCGGCAACGTCGGTGAGCAGGAACAAACGCGAGGCACCCAGCGCGGCGGCGATCGCGCCCGCCATGGTGTCGGCGTTGATGTTGTAGGTGGAACCGTCGCTGCCCGGCGCGATCGGTGCGATCACCGGAATGATCCCTGCCGCCGATAGGGTCTCGATCACCTGTATGTCGATTTTCTCCGGCTCGCCGACAAAGCCGAGGTCGAGCACGCGTTCGATATTGCTGTCGGGGTCTTTGGTGGTGCGGGTAACCTTGGCCGCCGTCACCAGTCCGCCGTCCTTGCCCGAAATGCCGATGGCCTTGCCGCCCGCGCCCGCGATCCAGCCGACCAGTTCCTTGTTGATCGAGCCGCTCAACACCATCTCGGCGATCTGCGCAGTTTCCTTGTCGGTTACGCGCAGGCCGTCGACGAAGTGCGATTCGACGCCAACCCGCTTCAGCATCGCGCCGATCTGAGGGCCGCCGCCGTGTACCACCACCGGATTGATGCCGACCGCCTGCAGCAGAACGATGTCCTGCGCGAAATCGAGCGCAAGCTCGGGATCGCCCATGGCATGGCCGCCATATTTCACCACGAAGGTGCGGCCCGCGTATCGCTGGAGGTAAGGCAGCGCCTCGACAAGTGTTTCGGCCTTGGCGAGCCCCGTTTGCCGTTGGGTGGGATCGTGCTGTGTAGTCATGGCAGCGCTTTAGAGCATCGTGCGAAAAAGTGGGAACCGGTTTTTCGCGAAAAACGTGCGACAGCAAATCGCTTGCTGCGTGGTCATTTGAAGGAAAAATCGCGAGGGGCATCGTTACGCTTGGCAAGCCAGATCACCAGCCGGATGACGAGCGGGACCATCAGTGCCGATAACACGACCTTGGCGATCATCTGCCCGGCGTAGAGCTCCGCCACAGGCCGCACGCCCAGAAATGCGATCGAGATGAAGAGGAACGTATCGACAATCTGTGACAGCGCCGCAGCGAGGAAACCGGATATTCCAGGCCAGTTCTTCAAGCGTGCCGAGAGACGGGCGAACAGGCTGACATTGAGCGTGACCGACACGCCATAGGCAACGATGCCGGCGAGCATCAGTCGCCACGATTGTCCAAGGATCACTGGAAAGGCTTCCTTTGCAGGAGGATACATCCCCGGATCGCTGGGCAGTTGCAGCACGAACAGCGTCAGCACGATCGCAACGACCAAGGGAATCAAGCCAAGCCTGACGAACGATTGACCCATGTATTCGCCATGGAGCCTGGTCACTCCGCTCGATATGCCGACCAGCAGGAGGAAAGGAAAGATCCCGGCCTCGACCGCCAGCGGACCCAGTGCGACCTGCTTGGCACCAAGCACACCGGCGAGCGTGACCATGCCGCCGTAAAGGATGCCGAGCAGCATCAGTGACACCGGCATGGGAGCAGCTTGGCGGTCCATGCGCATTCGCTTAGCCGTGCCTTTCGCGAAATGCACTAGGCGAACCGGTCCGCGCCGATTACCGTCCGCCGATTGCACGGCGGGGGGCAGGTTAGGGCCTGTGGGGATACAGCACGCGGCCGCGGCCGGTAGCGGGAAACGGTCAGTTCAAGGATCGGGGACGATGGACATGCCAGCATATTCGAGGACGAGAGACGCTGAAATGGCCGTTTTCCGCCCGGCCCCGAAGAGGTTCGACCCGGATCGGCCCCTGCTGTGTCGCTCGCGTTCGACAGATTTCCGATCTGCCTTCGCTCTCGCTCCTCGCCGGAACCAATCCGGTTCACGAACCGCGGCTCGCGCGGTGTGTCCCCGCAGGCCCTAATGCATCAGGTGGCCTATTCGGCAGCAGGCATTGCGCTGATCTTTGCGCTCGCCGTTCTCCTATCAAATGATCGCAAGGCGATCCGCCTGCGCGTGGTCGGCGCGGCCTTTGCACTTCAGGCAGGATTTGCCGCGCTGGTGCTATGGTTTCCGCCGGGCAATTTTGCGCTCCAGGCAGTTGCGCGGGGGGTCACCAACCTGCTCGGTTATGCTCGCGCGGGAACGCAATTCGTGTTTGGCCCGCTTGGAGACGACCCGCTGGGCCAGAGTTTCGCGCTCAATGCCTTGCCGACCATCGTATTCTTCGCCGCCCTGATCGGCGTGCTCTATCACGTCGGGATCATGCCGCTGGTGGTCCGCTGGATCGGCGGGGGCCTGCGCCGGGTGACCGGGATCGGACGGATCGAGAGCCTCTATGCCGCCGCCAACATCTTCGTCGGCCAGAGCGAGAGCCCGCTCGTGGTGCGCCCCTATCTCGAGCGGCTCACCGCCTCGCAGATGTTCTGCCTTATGACGATCGGGATGGCGGGCGTGGCGGGAACGATCCTCGCGCTTTATGCCAGCATCGGCGTGCGCGTCGATTATCTCGTTGCCGCCGCCTTCATGTCCGCGCCGGGCGGGATCGCCATGGCCAAGATCATCATGCCCGATCCGCCCGGAGAGACGGTGGCGCAACAGGACGATGCCGGGATCACGGTCCATTCCGACGCGGAGCGAGCCGCCAATGTGATCATGGCGGCGGGCCAGGGGGCGATGACCGGGCTCAAGCTGGCCGCCGCAGTGGGTGCCATGGTGCTGGCTTTCGTGGCGCTGATCGCGCTCGCCAATGGCATGGTCGGCTGGCTGGGCGGACTTGTCGGCTTTCCCGAGATTACCGCGCAGCAACTCGCCGGCTATATGTTCGCGCCGCTGTTCTGGCTGCTCGGCGCGCAGGACTGGGCCGAGGCAGTGACCACAGGCTCGTTTTTCGCGACCAAGCTGGTGCTGAACGAGGTGGTCGCCTTCATGGCGCTGGACGGCGCACAGGGTCTTTCCACGCGCATGCAGGGCGTGGCGATATTCACGCTGTGCGGCTTTGCCAATTTCTCGTCGATCGCGATCCAGATGGCGGTAATCGGCAACCTTGCACCAGGCCAGAGTGCGGTGGTCGCTCGGCTGGGAATGCGAGCGCTCACCGCTGCGAGCCTGGCGAACCTGATGAGCGGAGCTCTCGCAGGCTTGTTCCTGATTTCCTGACTATCTGATCCGAAATTCCGCCTGCGGCGGTTTTCGGATCGTTCGGCACCAGCCCACCCCCCTCCCAGCCGCCCGATAGACTATCGGCCATGCTATCGGGTGGTTGGGAGGGGGAGTGGGCCGGAACCGTCACCGAAATCCGTAAATTGCGGATTTCGAATGAGACTCTGAAAACCCGCAGAAATGCCTAGGTTTTTGCTCCGAAATGGACCTTAGAGCGGTTTTCGATCAGTCTGGATTATATCCGCACGATGTGAAGTAGTTGGCGCATTCGCGGGGC
>CAMDQY010000137.1 GCA_945906005.1 Novosphingobium sp. Chol11
GTCTCTGCCGGATAAGAAAACCGAAGCACATAGAGCGGCTTGGTCTGGCTCGATGCGACAAGGTCGAAGTAATAGGTGTGCCGGTCGGTTATCACGGTCATGTTGCTGCGCGCGTTCGCCGCGAGCGGTTTGACGAACAATGCATTGGCGCGCTTGTTGGGCGTGACCTGCCATACGTTCGAATCGCCAATCGCGACATTCTCGATATGCTCGTTCTCGTCGAAGGTGATCGCAGCCTGCACGCCCGACCGCCCGTCGATGCGCACGACCTCGTCGGGATTGTAGGTTCGGGTCACAAGGCGCGGGTCGCCGCCTGCGGCAAACGCGGGCGAGGCAAGCCCGCCAAGCAGGACAGCCCCTGCACAAAGCATGCCTGAATAGGGTCGGATCTTCATCGGATCATCTCGCGGGGAACAGGGTTACGGGGCGAAGCGAAGCGGCTGCCGATGCCGCGCGCGCGAAGTCGCGGCAGTGAGGTAGCGGCAGGGGCAATCGAATTGCTGGAATGATGGTTGACTACCTGCGTACGCGCCAGGCTTGCGGAACTGTCCGAACCTGACGGAGCCGATGAGGCCATTGCCGGTTCGGCGCTCGCCCGCCCGACAGAGCTGGCGCGCGACCGTGATGACGCAGCCGCCACTTCGGGCGCGGCCATGCCCGCAGGCGCGTCGGCGGAATTGGCCGCAGACCCGCCCTTCGTCTCGGCTTCGTTCGAGGCCAGCCCGAAGGCGTTCCATGCCGCTGCCATGGTTCCCGCAACCTTGAGCATCATTATCATCAGCGCGCAGTGAACGCAGGCCAGCAGGAACAGCGCCATCGCCGCGCGAACGTCGATCGTGCCTTCCGCGCCGCGCAGCCCGGCAACTACCGGCACCAGCAATTCGAGCATCAGCGAACCGCCAAGCGTCACGAATAGCGGCGTGATCGCAGTCAAAAGCAGGGCGCGCAGCCAGCCTGCGGTAAGCCCGCGAGTCGGCCCAAACAGCGCCATGACGACGAACACCGGCCCGGTTGCGAGTAGCACCGCGAGAGCGATACGCGAGGTGACCAGCACCCCGACCGTGCCGAGCAGCAACAGCATGGTGCCAAGCCACATCGCGCCCTGCGGCGAGAACGCGCCGCTGCTGGCAGCGGCCGCACCTTGCTGCGCTGCGCCATCGGCCGCGCCAGGCGCTGCAGCCTCGGCGATCGCTGCAACCACCATGTCGATCCGGTCTGCAAACAACACGCTTGCCGAGCCGGTTTCGCCCATCACCAGCCCGGCGATCTGGTCCGGAGCGCCAACCGCAAGGTTCCAGACGACCTGCTGCCAGGCCATCCAGCTCGTCGCGAAAGTCAGCACCAGCCCCAGCATCATCATGCGCGGGGTCAGCACTGAGACACCAAGCCGGCTGCGCCCCGTAATCAGCGCGAAGGCGAAAATCGCGATGTAGATGGTGAGCAGGATCGTCAGCGCCGGCAGCAGCGAGCCCTCGCTGCCGAACAGTCGCGCAAATGCACCCGCCGCCGTCTGGTTGGCGAGGCAGTCGACCGCGCGCAATGCCGGTGCGGCGCCCGCCGAGGCACTGGCAACCAGATCAGCGCAGGCGTTCATTCCGCCGCTTCCACCAGATATTCAGCGTCGGCGGGCCAAAGCTCGCCGGTCAGTTCCTCGTACCAACCGGCTGGCTCCTCGCCGTGCTTAGCGCGTAGCATGTCGAGGCGGCGCACCGTGCTCTCGCGGCCCGACAGGACAGTGAGGACATCGGGCATGCCGGAAAGATCGAGGCGCACCACGGCGGACGCATCCGACTGGCGCACGAGGAAGCACCGGCTCTGAACGGGCAAGGTGCGGATCAGGTCGAGTTCGTGTTCGGTCAGGCCGAAGCCGTCGCAATAGTCCTCGGCCCGTGCGCGCGAATTGGGCATGAACACCATGGTCGCGGTCTGCTCGACCAGCGCGGTCGAGATGCGGCTGTCGAGCGCGTCGCGGGCGGACTGGGTGGCGAAACCGACCAGTGCATTGCGCTTGCGCAGGGTCTTGAGCCAGTCGCGGATGCGCGCGGCGAACACCTCGTCGTCGAGCGCCTTCCAGCCCTCGTCGATCAGGATCATCGCCGGCGTTCCGTCGAGCCGCTCGTCGGCGCGGTGGAACAGGTACATCATCACCGGAGTGCGCAAGCGCGGGCTTTCGAGCAGCGCGGTCATGTCGAAACCGATGACGCGGGCCGACAGGTCGAGCCGGTCGTGCTCATTGTCGAACAGCCACCCGTGTTCGTGGCCTTGCGTCCAGGCTTCGAGCCGGCTGGCAAGATCGCCGGGCTGCGGACGACGCGAACCGGCCAAGAGTTCGCGGAAATGGGTCAGGCGGCGCAGCGCCGGATCGTTGGCATAGGCTGCATCGACCGCGCTCGCGATGGCGGCGTGTTCCTCAGGCCCCGAGGCGGCAAGCAGAACCCCGAGCCAATCGCGCAGGAAGCCGCGGTTGGTGGGGCTGTCTGGCAGTGCCAAGGGGTTGAAGCCGGTCGGGTGGCCCGAGGCGATCCGGCTGTATGCGCCGCCGATGCCGCGCACGAACACTTCGGCGCCGCGATCCTTGTCGAACAGCACGGTGCGGGGGTTGAATTTCTGGGCCTGCGCGGCGAGGAAATTCATCACCACGGTCTTGCCCGAACCCGACGGGCCGATCACCGTGAAATTGCCGAGGTCGCCCTGGTGGAAATTGAAGAAGAAAGGCGTCGAACTGGTGGTCTGCAGCAAGGTCACCGCCTCACCCCAATGGTTACCGCGCGACTGACCCATCGAGAAGCCGTGCAACGATCCGAAGCAGGCCATGTTCGCCGACGATATCAGCGAGCGGCGCACGAGAAATGCCTCGTTGCCCGGAAGCTGGCCCCAGAAGCCGGGTTCGAGATTGACGTCTTCGCGCACCGCGATCGCGCCCATCTCGGCGAGAGTCGCCGCGCAATCGGCTGCGGTTTCGTCTAGCCCATCGAGCGTTGCGGCGCGAACCAGTACCGAAAGGTGGTGATCGCCGAAGCCGACCGCGCCGGTGCCAAGCGCATCGAGCGCCGCTGCCATATCCCGGCGTTCGGCCATGGCCTCCTCGTCGGCGGTCTTGAGGCGGCGCAGCGCAAGGTCGATGCGTTCGCGCGCCTGCTGCCGGTCAGCGGGCGAATAGCTTTCGGTCAGCACCAATTCGCACGGCAGGCGCAGCAGCGCGTCGGTGATGCCCGGCGCAGTACTGTCGGGATAATCCTTGAGGCTGATCAGCGCGGCAAAGTCCTTGCTCGCCGAGCCTGACAGCTCCATCGCGTCGAGCCCGAAACTGGCCCGGCGATAGGGCAGCATATTGCCAATATCGGTTCCGTCGGCGGGGCGGCGGACAGGCCGCATCTCGCCGTTGTAGAGCGCCGAGAGCAGTTCGAGCACTTCGGAACAGGTCCCGCCCGCGCCGTCATAGTCGCCCAGCAGCCGCGCGCCGTATGGCGCGAGCGCAGAGACCATGGCTTGGGCGGCAGCGCGCAGCGAACGCACATCGGCGGGATCGGCCTCGGGCGCTTCAGCGCCGCGTCGCCTGACCATGCGCGCAATCCGCTCGGGCCAGCCCGAATGGCCGCGCGCAGGCCTGCGCACCAGCGTGACGAACTGGTCGTTGACGAACAGCGCGCCCTTGCCCAGCCGTTCCTGCCATCGCTCGTCGATGTGGGCGCACAGCGGATCATCGAAATGACCGTCCAGCGTGACCTCAACCCGGTGGCGAATAACGTGATGATAGAGCACGAAGCGAGCATCGAGCGCACCGCGCAGCAGCACTTCGCGCGCCGAGGCGTGAGCATTCAGCTCGATCGTGTCGGCGGTCTCGAAGGCAAGGCCCGGAACCTGCAGCGAGATCATCACCGAACCATCGCGCAGCAGCACGACATTCTCGTCGATCAGCGCGCTATAGGGCAACCTGTCCCCGGCCTGTGCTTCCTTCTTGGCCCAACCTGCGGCCCCGGAAAACATGCTCATTCCATGTCTCTCTTACGCGGCATAGGAATTGCACCCCCAGTGTCGCCAGTTGGGCACTCGCGAACAGCGCGAGACCTTGGTGATCCAAAGGTCGAAGGCGCGCGGTTCGCGCAGGCACGCCATGTAGCCGATCGCGTGGACCACCAACGCCACCGGCAGTGCCCAGAAGCTCTTGGTGATGAGGAACGCCTCGGTGGTCACGGCGGCGTTGATCACGAAGAAGTTCATAGTGACGCCGCCGAACATCTGCGGCCGGGTCAGCGCACGGTGAACCGGATGGCGAACCAGTTCCATCGGGCCTCAGCCCGCCGCCTGCTGGATGCCGGCAACAATCGCGCTCGATCCGAACAGGATGAAGCAGCCGATGATCACGGTCGCGCCGAAGCGCCAGTTGAGCCTGCCGGTCAGCATCATGAAGCCGACGGCGGCAACCGCCATGACCGCAACGGCGGTGGCGACATTGCCGAGCAGCGTGCCCTGCAGCCAGCCGAGCGCGGCCACAATCGGCCCCGACCCTTGCGGATCGCTTGCCACCTGGGCGAACGCCGTTCCGGGAAATGCTGCCAGAGCGGCGGCGAGAATTACACCTGTTTTCTTCATGTTACCTCCGCACCGGCGCAGCGAGCCGCGCCATGATCGCGCTTACGTAGTTTCGGGTTTCGCTGATCGCCGGAACGCCGTTGGCGCGGATCACCCGCCCCGGCCCGGCGTTGTAGGCGGCCAGCGCCTTTTCAAGATCGCCGCCGAAGCGTTCGAGCTGCTCGCGCAGGTAGCGCGCGCCGCCTTCGAGATTGGCGCTCGGATCGGCGGAATTCACGCCCAACTGCCGCGCAGTTCCCGGCATGAGCTGGGCAAGACCGCGCGCGCCGACGGGCGATACGGCGTTCTCATTCCAGCGGCTTTCCTGCCAGACCAGCGCCTCGATCAGCATCGGCGAGATGTCGTATTTGGCTGCCAGTTCGGCGACCCGGCCCTGCCAGCGCAACGGACCTGCCGTATCGCCGACATCTGTATCGGGAAGACTGGCCAGTCCAGGCGCTTGCGGGTCGGCCGCAAGAGGCTTCGGCTGGCTCGGGCCACCGGCTATCCAGCCATGGCTTTCACCATCGATTTCAAGCACATCTGCATGAGCCACAGCCGGAAACGAGGCAAGACATGCCCCGAATCCCAGCACCAGCGATTTCAGAAGGGAGAATCGGTTGGCCGCGCGTTCCATTTGGCCACAATGGCCGGTTTACATGACAACTATATGACGAGCGGCGGGCAATCCCCATGTTCTGGGCGGCCACCAAAAAAGACGAGCGCCACGCCAAGTATCTGATCCGAATTCCGCCAGGGCGTTTTTCGGATCGTTCGGCACCAGCCCACTCCCCCACCCGGCCTCCCAACGGAATGGCATGCTTTGGGAGGCCGGGTGGGGGAGTCGGCCGGAGCGGCAGCCGAAATTCGCAAATCGCGAATTCTCGGATTGGATTCTAAGCCGCGACGCTCAGTACATTATATTTGCAGCTCAGCGCAGGACGAGCTTGTCGCTCTTTTCGAGCGAGGCAGCAGCCAGCCGGGCGGCAGCTCGCGAATCCATCCAGCGCCCGTCCGCCAGTTGCAGGTCGTAACGATCGGGGCTCGCAATGGCGGCACGATACATTGCCAGCGCCCGGTCCTTCTGACCGATTTTCGCATAGGCGGCTCCCAGATTTATCAGTGTCGCCGGATCCTTGCTGTCAAACTGGTCGCTCGCAAGAATCCGCAAGATCGTCGCCTCGGCCTGGCTCTGCGCCAGTTCCCCATAGACGGTGCCAGAACTCTGCGCCTGCGCGATCCCGTCTGCAGTCGAAGCTGCGGGCGATGCTGAAAGCGCGGCGGCGAAAATCATGGTTGCGATCATCTTGTGACTCCCGTTTTCGTTTTTCTATGAGAGCAGAATAACTCCGCTAAGCCCGCTCACCCAGAAAAAAGCGAAACTGTCATAAAAACGCAATAATGCCGATTCGGCCTAGGAATCCTCGTGATTCGCACATGGCCTGCATGTCGTTACGGATCATGCCAGCCGCACGACCGTCATCGGACTGTCATCTATACGAAAACAAAGTGTCACGAGCGGAGCCTATCCGGCGAATCGCGACGGCGGATTCTCCCGAGTCGCCAGATTCTCAAGGGGAAGCATCGTGAAGAATTTCCAAGGCCTTTTGCTTGTCGGCTGCAGCGCGCTTGCGCTCGCCGGATGTGGTCCAAGCGACATCGCATCGCCCGGCACCGGCGGCGACGTGATCATCAACAACCCGACGCCCACGCCGACCGCAACTCCGACTGGCGGCACCGGCAATGTTACCGCCGCAGCGGGCTGCCCCACCATCGCCGATTCGCAAGGCCTTTCCGACCAGGGAACTATCAGCGGCCCTACCGGCACGTGGCGCGTCTGTCGCCTTCCGGCGGCGGTCAAGACCTCGACGACCCTGCCGAAGATTGCCGGCCTCCTTTATGAGATCAACGGCCGCGTGAACGTCGGCTGCGACGGCGGTTTCACGGCGCCGAGCGCTGCTGCGCCGCAAACCGCACAGCTTACCGTCGGCTGCACATATCCGCTCGCCGCCGACACCAATGTCACGCTCACGATCGCGCCGGGCGTCATCCTTTATGGTGCCACCGGCCAGTCATGGCTCGCGGTCAACCGCGGCAACAAGATCAGCGCCGTCGGCTCGGCCAGCCAGCCGGTCGTCTTCACCAGCCGCGACAATGTCCTTGGCCTCAACGACGATACCTCGCAGGGCCAGTGGGGCGGCGTAGTGCTCATGGGCCGCGCGCCTGTGACTGACTGTAACGCCGGTTCGGTCGCTTCGGGCACCTGCGAGCGCGACACCGAAGGCGCCGCCGACCTTGCCCGCTTCGGCGGTTCCAACGCGGCTGACAACTCGGGCCGTATGAGCTTCGTCCAGATCCGCTACTCGGGCTTCGTGCTTGGCGCAAACCGCGAACTTCAGGCACTGACCACCGAATCGATCGGCAGCGCAACCGTGCTCGACCACTTCCAGTCGCACAACAGCTCGGACGACGGCATGGAAGCCTTCGGCGGCTCGGTTAACCT
>CAMDQY010000138.1 GCA_945906005.1 Novosphingobium sp. Chol11
TCCTCGTGCCACCATTGAATCAACCCTCAGCCCATCATGTAAGCAATTTAATAGGTCCTGACCCTAGGTTGTTTGTCAGCCATATTGCCTCCATGCTTTCCACTAAGCATATAGGAAGCGCGGCCCGGATGCGACAGGCGATCCGTCAAAATTCAAACTGAGACACTACCCAGGCGGCGACGTTCTAGCGATGGAGCCAGCACCAGTCCTTCGGCGGCCCGCTCTGCAGGTGGGTAGTCCCTTACTGCGGCATGGACATTCATCGCTGGACTTCTCCGCGAGACACTTCCGAACATGCGGAAGAACGCCTAGGTGCATATCCTTATAAAATTACAGCCCGCAGTCAATTTCTGATTTGACGCAGTTGCAACCAATGTCCAACTTTGAGGCAATCTAGGCATTGAGTTTAAAATATATTATTTCTTCGCACTTGCAGCTCTGGCAATCTCGGCCATGCCTTGTGCCAGTAGCATTTCAGCATCCGCACTGTTCGAAAGCAGCGAATGGTGAAGGCGGGCAAGCCTGTCCACGAGTCGCTCCAGCCGCTTGCCACGCCAGCGCCCGAGCTGCTTCGCGATTGCAGGAATGTCCTTGAAGAAAACGCGACCCCGCCGCTTTTCACTTTCAAGCAATGCGTCGACATCGCCGCGCGGGCCCAGTTTTGCAGCCAGCCCGGCAAGCTGGGCGGCGCGCCGCTCCATCGCCAGCAGCACCGCCACAGGATTGATGCCGAGTTCGCGGAAGCGACCGATCTCGATGGCCAGACGCTGTGTTTCGCCGCTCAGCGCGGTATCGACGAGTGCAGTGAAGCTGTCATCCTCGGACGCAGCACCAATCGCATCGAGGTCTTCGGCGCTCAGGCGTCGCGGCGAGCGCGGGTCAGCGTCGAGATAGAGCGCAAGTTTCTCCACCTCCGAGCGCGCCAGCCTGATGTCCAGCCCCGCCGCACTCGCAATCCGTTGCGACGTGGCCGTATCCATCTTGAGCCCAGCCTCGTCACCCAGCGAGCGAATCGTCTGCCCAATTGCAGCAAGGTCGGGCGGGTAGAACATGCCGACCAGCGCATCTCGCCGATCTGCAATCAGCTTGGCAGTGCGGGACTTGTCGGTCGCGCCGGTTGCGACGATCAGTACCGGGCAGATTTCAACATCGGACGAGAGCATCAGTTCGAGAGCATCGTACGCTTCTTCGCCTGAGGCCCGCACGACGATGTGCCGGTTATCGCCGAACAGCGAGCTCGAACGCGCCTCGTCATCAAGCCGCACCGGATCCCTTTTCAGGTCCGCTCCGGAAAGCTCGATCCGCTCGCCGGGATCGGCCAATAGGGAAACGATGGTGTCTAGCGCAGCCCACGCACCTGCTTCATCCGGTCCACAGAAGAAAAAGATGCGCGCATCTCGCGCGGCTTGCGAAGCAAGGCGGGCAAAATCCTTCTGGGACGCCTTCACGGCTCGCCAGAGCCAGAACCGCGCAGTTCGAGCGCGACGCCGGTCAAAATCCGATTGGCGGCATCTGTAGCAAGATTTTCAAGCGCGGTCTGCTCAGCCGCGATGGTGGCATAGTCGGACGAGACCACGTCGATGCCCGCGTCAGAGGCGGCGGTACCATCGAGGACAATCCGTCCGCTCGCCGTGTCGACCAGCTGGTAGCGGGCGCGCAGCGTGCGCCGTTCACGTCCGATGGTATCGTCGGATAGCAGGGCGAAGCCTTCGAGCTTGTCGTCGAGCCTGACATCGAGCCGGTATTGCGGTGCCTGCTTGCCGCCGCCTGCGGTAAACCGGTCGATCAAGGCATGGCGCACCAGCCACCCGGCGCGGCCCTCTATTTCCGAGACCTCGATCGAGGCGAGCCCTCTTGCCACTTGGCCGTCTCCGCCGCCCGCATACATCGGCTTGAGGCCGCAGGCGGCGAGAAGCATTGGGAGCAGGAGGGCAGCGGCTCTCATGCGACGATATTCACGAGCCGGTCGGGCACGACAATGACCTTTTTCGGAGCTGCGCCCGAGAGGATAGCCTGAACCTTGTTGTTGGCAACGGCAATGGCTTCGAGTTCCGCCTTGTCCATGCCTTTTGCAACAGTCTGTGTGTCACGCAGCTTGCCGTTCACCTGGATCGCGATGGTCACTTCGTCTTCTACCAGCAGGGCGGGATCGAACGGAGGCCAGGCGGCCTCGGCGACAAGGCCTTCTCCCATAGCCTGCCATGCTTCTTCGGCCAGATGCGGCATCATCGGTGCAACCAGCAGCAGCAGCGTGCGGATCGCAGCGGAGCGGCTGGCAGACGGCGCGGCCTTCTCGGCGGTGTTCGTCAGCTCATAGATGCGGGCGACGGCTTTGTTGAAGCCCAGCGCTTCAATGTCTTCGGCGGCGGCAGCAATAGTCTGGTCGCGCTTGCGGTCTAGCGCCTTGTCTTCGCCGGTGGCAGCGGCATCATATTGACCAAACAAGCGCCACAGCCGCTGCACGAACCGCCCGCAACCCTCGATCCCCGCCTCGGACCATGGCAGGTCGCGCTCGGGAGGCGAATCGGACAGCATGAACCAGCGGATCGCGTCGGCACCGTAGGTTGCGACGATCTCGTCGGGATCGACGACGTTCTTCTTCGACTTCGACATCTTGATGACGCGGCCGATTTTTACCGGGACACGTTCGTTTTTCAGATTTCGCCAGTAAACTTTGTCACCGACTCTCTCGATCTCATCGGGTGCCAGGTAAGTTGTCTTACCGCTCTTCTCTCCCGTTAAAGGGTCAAGATACTCCAGTTCATACGTCTCGTGCGTAACCATTCCCTGCGTGAACAGGCTGGCGAAGGGCTCCTTGATCTCGATCATGCCGATCCGCGCCAGTGCTCGGGTCCAGAACCTGGCATAGAGCAGGTGCAGGATCGCATGCTCGATCCCGCCGATGTACTGCTCGACCGGAAGCCACTTGGCGATTGCCGCCGGATCGAACGGCCTGTCGCCCGGCTGGCTGGCGAAGCGCAGGAAATACCAAGAGCTGTTGACGAAGGTGTCGAGCGTGTCGGTCTCGCGCATCGCCGGTTTGCTGCAAGCGGGGCAATCGACATGCTTCCACGTCGGATGCCGGGCCAGCGGGTTGCCGGGAACCGAGAAATCAACATCCTCGGGCAGCACCACCGGAAGCTGCGCCTTGGGCACGGGCACGACACCGCAAGTTCCGCAATGGATGAACGGGATCGGCGTGCCCCAGTAGCGCTGACGCGAAACGCCCCAATCGCGCAGCCGCCATACGGTCTTGCCCTCGCCCCAACCACCTGCCTCGGCGTGCGCGATGACCGCGGCCTTGGCGTCATCGACGCTCATGCCATCGAGAAAGCCAGAATTGACGCAGATCCCGTCTCCCGCTTCGGCTTCACCGGTGAAGGGCCTATCGGCATCATCGGCGCTTGCGGCGATCACACGCTGGATCGGCAGGCCATATTTCGTGGCGAAATCGAAGTCGCGCTGATCATGTCCGGGCACGGCCATGATCGCCCCGGTGCCATATTCCATCAGCACGAAATTGGCGATGTAGACGGGCAAGTCCGCGCCAGTGAACGGGTGCTTCGCGGTCAATCCGGTGTCGAAGCCAAGCTTTTCGGCGGTCTCCAGCTCCGCCGCTGTCGTGCCGCTCGCCTTGCACAGATCGATGAAGGCTTGCGCCTCGACGTTGCCCTGTGCCGCGCGCTGCGCCACCGGATGATCGGCGGCGACGGCAACGAAGCTCGCGCCAAAGATCGTATCGGCGCGCGTTGTATAGACCGGGAGCCTGTCACCGTTCGAAAGGTCGAATGAAAATTCCAGCCCTTGTGACTTGCCGATCCAGTTCTCCTGCATCGTCCGCACTTTTTCGGGCCACTTATCGAGGCTATCCAGCCCCTCGAGCAGCTCTTCGGCAAAATCCGTGATCTTGAGAAACCATTGGCTGAGCTTGCGTTTCTCGACCAGCGCACCAGAGCGCCAACCGCGGCCATCGATCACCTGCTCGTTGGCGAGCACGGTCTGATCGATCGGATCCCAGTTGACCGCCGATTCCTTGCGATAGACGAGGCCCGCCGCGTAAAGATCGAGGAACAACGCCTGTTCGTGGCCGTAATAGTCCGGCTCACAGGTGGCGAGCTCTCGGCTCCAGTCAAGCGCGAAACCCAGCCGCTTCAGCTGCGCCTTCATGTTGGCGATATTTTCGCGGGTCCAGCCGCCGGGGTGAACGCCCTGCTCCATCGCCGCGTTTTCGGCCGGCATGCCAAAGGCGTCCCAGCCCATCGGGTGCAGTACTTCGAAGCCGCGCATCCGCTTGTAGCGCGCCAGCACGTCGCCCATCGTATAGTTGCGGACATGGCCGATATGGATGCGCCCCGACGGATAGGGGAACATCTCCAGCACATAGCTGCGCGGTTTGGAGCTGGCATCGTCGGCACGGAAGCACTGCTTCTCGTCCCAGACCTTTTGCCAGTGGCTGTCCGCCCGAGCCGGATCGAACCGCTCGTTCATTTGGATCGCTTTCCTTTGCGCAGGCTCGTCAGCCGCTGACAGAATTGCGCCGCAGATCACGCGCACGCGTGAGGATGATGTCTTCCAGTTTCTGCACCGTGGCCGCCTGGACCGGCGCGGCGACCCAGTTGCCGCCCTGCGCAACTTCGCGGCTGGCAGCGATGCGCAGCGCATCAGCACGCAGGTCCTGGTCGAGTATCGTCACGCTCACCTTGACGCGCTCGCCCGGATTGGAAGGGTTGGTGTACCAGTCGGTGACGATGACGCCGCCCGAACTGTCGGCCTGCATCAATGGCATGAACGACAAGGCATCGAGGCTAGCGCGCCAGAGATAAGAATTAACGCCGATGGTCGTGACGCGCGATGCCGCCACGTCGGGAGCGGGACGTTCCTTTCCGCCGCAGGCCGAAAGCATGGTCGCCGCAGCAAGTCCCAAGCCGATGCCGAGAACCCTGCGAATCGGAAAACGCGGCGCTGTAACCGGCGCGGCATGGCTGGTTGGAAATGTCCCGGTCATCGTGATCTTCGCATCCTGTCTTGATCGTCGCGGCTGGCGGATCGCGCCATGCAGCTGCAAAGGCCTCTATAACCGTAGCTGGCGGGTCGGCAAGGGGCGCTCTATTCGTGAAGCGCCCGTGCGATCCTCTTGGCCGCGCCGATAATCCTGTGTTAAGATCAGGTCTGGAAAGATAATGCCATCCGGACATGGCTCGATGCCAATGCCCTGAAGTAGAATGAGCGGACCGCAAGATGATGACGCCACGCAAGGCCAATGCGCCTGGAGGATTGACGACGGGAGCCTTGATCGCAAGCGCGGTCGGTCTTCTCGCGCTTCCCAGCGCGGTTCTCGCTTTCTCCGCGCGCTTTGACACCGGTAGGGCTGCAACCGCCCCGGACAGCGGCACTGGCGTGCTCGACCGCGTTGCAAGTGCAACGGGTTATTCGCGCAATTTCCCGGCAAGCTCGCTTGCCCGCGGAACGCTCTATCCCTTCACGCCGGCAGGCTCTCCGGCCAGGCCAGACCGGTCGGTGACCGTCGCGGTCCGTGTCGATGCGGAAACCGCGCGCACGCTTACTGTGCGGGCACCGCTTATGCGTACCAGGGGTCAGAACGAAGGCCCTGAAGTGCGTATCGCGCCCACCGGGTTCAGCTTGGGAGTGTCACGCGGATACAGCAACTTCGCCCAAAGCCTCGCGCGCAAGGACGACACGCAAGGCCAGGCGATCGCCGATACCGCCAGCTTCTCGATTGCGAACGGCGGATCGAATCGCGACGCGCGCTTCAATCCGCGCATCGTGATCGACGAAAACCTGCCCGCTGGTCGAGCGCCGCGGACTTTCGCCGGAGAGGGCGACGATCGGGTCGACCTGGGTGGCAGCTACCGCGTTACCGGCAATCTCGATGTCACCGCCGGGGTGCGCTATTCGCAGGAGCGCGAAAGGTTGATCCAGCCTGCCGATGGCAAGCAGGATAATCAGGCCGTTTACGTCGGTACCCAGTTCCGGTTCTGAACAGCGCCAGCCGCGGGCCGAGCTGGATTACATTTTTTGCAACAAACAGATCAACTTTTGGAACGCGCAGACGCTTGTCGGTTCACGCGTGACGCCTTACCTGTGTCGGAGGAGAGGGTAAACGGAAGGACACCGCAAATGTCGCGAGTAGCGATCGTTACCGGCGGAACACGAGGTATCGGGAAGGGCATATCCCTGACCTTGCGCGATAAGGGCTATACAGTGGTCGCCAACTATGCGGGCAATGATCGCGCAGCTGAGGAATTCACCAAGGAAACGGGCTTGCCTGCCTGCAAGTGGGACGTTGGCGACCACCTTGCGACGTTGGCTGGATGCGCAAGGGTCGCCGAGGAAGTCGGGCCGATCGACGTGCTCGTCAACAATGCCGGCATCGCCCGCGACGGCACTCTCCACAAGATGAGCTTCGAGGACTGGAACGAGGTGATGCGGATCAACCTTGGTGGTTGCTTCAACATGGCCAAGGCGACCTTTCCTGGAATGCGAGAGCGCGGCTGGGGCCGTATCGTCAACATCGGGTCGGTCAACGGACAGGCCGGGCAGTACGGCCAAGTCAATTACGCGGCGGCGAAATCGGGCATCCACGGCTTTACCAAAGCACTGGCCCAGGAAGGCGCGAAGTTCGGCGTGACGGTTAACGCGATCGCGCCCGGGTACATCGACACGGATATGGTCGCCGCGGTGCCGCAGCCGGTGCTGGACAAGATCATTTCGGGTATTCCGGTCGGGCGTCTGGGCCACGCCGACGAGATCGCGCGCGGCGTAGCCTTTTTCGTTTCGGAGAACTCGACCTTCGTGACCGGCTCAACGATGTCGATCAACGGCGGCCAGCACATGTACTAGTGGATAACGCCTAACGCAAGAGTCCTTTTTGGGGATTCCCTTTATCCGGGTGACATGCGATTCGGTGGCATGCGCACCGGGGTCAACTTTGAAGTCACGCCATCCGAACGCCTCCGCCTTGAGCGAGTGGCGCGGGATCGGAACG
>CAMDQY010000139.1 GCA_945906005.1 Novosphingobium sp. Chol11
GATCGAGCTTTCCATGTCGCCCTTGAGCGCATAGCTGATCGCCCACCAGATCGCCGGGATCGAAAGGATCGCGGTGACCAGGAAGCCCTTGTACATCGCGCCCATGATGTTCTTGCCGCCGCCGAGGCGGACGAAATAGGTGCCGATGATCGAGGTGACGATGCAGACGCCGCCGATCAGCAGCGGCAGCGCCATCAGCGCCATCAGGTTTTCCGCGCTCTTGAGCAGCAGCGCGGTCAGCACCATGGTGGCGCCGACAGTAACGACATAGGTTTCGAAGAGGTCGGCGGCCATGCCGGCGCAGTCACCCACGTTGTCTCCCACGTTATCGGCAATCACGGCCGGGTTGCGCGGATCGTCCTCGGGGATGCCCGCCTCGACCTTGCCCACGAGGTCTGCGCCGACGTCGGCGGCCTTGGTGAAGATGCCGCCGCCAAGGCGCGCGAAGATCGAGATCAGCGAAGCGCCGAAGGCAAGGGCGACGAGGGCATCGACCACGGTGCGGTCTTCACCGCCGACGGTGTAACCGCCGGGGCCGATCAGGTACCAGTAGAACACCGAAATCGCGAGGAGCGCGAGGCCGGCGACCAGCATACCGGTGATCGCACCGGCGCGGAAGGCGAGGGTCAGGCCAGCCTGAAGGCCGGTCTGCGCCGCAGCCGCGGTGCGCACGTTCGAGCGAACCGAGATGTTCATGCCGATGAAGCCGGCAGCGCCGGAGAGGATCGAGCCGATCAGGAAGCCGATCGCCGAAACCGGAGCGCCCCCGCGCGGCATGTCGAGAAAGACATAGACCAGCACGGCGACCACAACACCGACGATCGCGATCGTGGTGTACTGCCGCTTCAGGTAGGCTTGAGCACCTTCCTGGATGGCGGCAGCGATTTCCTGCATTTTCTCGTTGCCGGCAGGTGCAGCGAGCACCTGACGACTAGTGAATGCACCGTACAACACGGCAACAAAGCCCAATATGATTGCGATCGTGACTAGATCCACGGAACGCCCCTCCTGCTGCAAATCAAAAGTTCCGGATGCCCTTTTGGCATTCCGGCAAGCCGTGCGGCGCTAGAGCCTGGGAGCGGGGCGTGCAACCCCAATTTGCCGCTTTTTCCCGGAAAAGCGTGCTCTAATGACTGTAACCCAGCCCCTTGGGCGTTGCGACGTCGGTGCCGTCGATATTCAGTGGGTAATCGCTCGGTGGCACTATATTCCCGATTGGCGTCGCTGGCACTGGAGAGGCAGTTCCGGCAGGCAAGGTGAACAGCAGTTCGTAATCGTCGCCCCAGCGGATGCAGTCATCGCGCCGGGCGGGATCGGCCACTGGTGCGGCCATGCTATCAAGTGCGATCGTCACACCGCTGGCACTGGCCATGCGCCAGCAATCGAGCAGCAATCCGTCGGACACGTCCATCATCGCGCCCACCTGCGGTGCGAGCGCCGCGCCTTCGGCAAGCAGGGGCATCGGGCGAGCGAAGGCTTTGACATATTCCTCCCGGCCCTCGAAGCCGAGCATCGCGCGCCCAAGCACGCCCGTGATCCAGACAGTCTCGCCGGGCTGGGCCTTGCGCCGGTCGGGCACCGGAATATGGGTGGCGCGGCCTATCGCCGTGAGGCCAAAGCTGCGCGGCCCCGCCGCGCGCACCGTGTCTCCGCCCAGCAGCGGCACGTCGAATGCCGCCAGCGCCTCGCCCAGCCCATCGACAAACCGCGCGTCGCCATCGCCGAGGCTGTAGCCAAGCAGCACACCCAATGGTTGCGCACCCTTGGCGGCAAGATCGGACAGGTTCACCGCGACCAGCTTCCATGCGACATCGGCAAGATCGGCATCGGCGCGAAAATGGGTGCCTTGCGCCATCATATCATGGGTGAGGATCAGTGTTTCACCGCCCAATTCGAGCACAGCGCAGTCATCGTCGAGATTGCGGGCAGCAGGATTGAGCGCCAGCGCGCGCAGCGATTCGATGAAGGCGAGCTCGCCGCTCAGCGCACGACCTTCGCCACGGCATCGAGCACGCCGTTGACGAATTTCGCCTCGCGCCTGTCGAAAAAGGCATGCGCAACATCGAGATATTCGCTGATAACCGCGCCGGTCGGCACATCCGCGCGGGCAAGCAGCTCATAAGTGCCCGCTCGCAGTATCTGCATCATGGTCTTGTCGAGGCGGACCAGGGTCCAGCCCTCGGCAAGCTTTCCGGCAATCAACTCATCGATTTCATCGCGCCGCGCGAGAACCCCGCTCACGACATCGTCGAAAAACGCGGTTTCGGCCTGTGCATAGACATCGTCGTCGATCTGCGCGCCGAGCCGGTGCTGGTGAAACTCGTCGAGCAGCCGCGCCTCTGGCGTCGATTCCATCTGGTGCTGGTAAAGCGCCTGGACTGCCGCAAGGCGGGCAGCCGCCCTCGCTTGTTGCTTGGGGGCTGGTGGCTGCGCCGTCATATTCCGAGCCTCGCTTCGATCGAGCGGGCATGCGCAGGCAGCCCTTCGGCTTCGGCAAGCGCGATGGCGGCGGGGCCGATGGCCCTGAGCGCAGCCTCGTCCATCTGGATGAAGCTGGTGCGTTTCATGAAATCGAGCACCGAAAGTCCTGAAGAAAAGCGCGCGCGGCGCCCCGTGGGCAGCACATGGTTCGGACCCGCCACATAGTCGCCCACCGCCTCGGGCGTATAGCGGCCGAGGAACACCGAGCCGGCGTGCTTGATCTGCGCAAAAAGCGCCTCCGGATCGGCGGTGGCAATCTCTACGTGCTCGGCGGCAAGCGCATTGGCGAGGGCAGGGGCCTCGTCGAGGCTGGCAACCTCGATGATGACGCCGTGCGTGTTCCAGCTCTCACTCGCGACGCGCGCCGATGGGAGCATGGCAAGTTCGACACCGATCCGGTCGGCGACGGTATCGGCGAGCACAGGATCGTCGGTTATGAGGATCGATTGCGCGAGCGGATCGTGCTCGGCCTGGCTGAGCAGGTCGGCAGCGATCCAGTCGGCATCGTTCTGGCCGTCGGCGATGACGAGGATCTCACTCGGTCCCGCCACCATGTCGATGCCGACCACGCCAAAAAGCTGGCGCTTGGCTTCGGCGACCCAGGCATTGCCAGGGCCGGTGACGACATCGACCGGGCGGATTCGCGAGGTTCCGTAGGCGAGAGCGGCCACCGCCTGTGCTCCGCCGATACGCCAGATCTCGTCGACACCGGCAAGGTGCGCGGCGGCGAGAACCAGCGGGTTGGTCTTGCCACCGGGGCTCGGGGTGACGACAACAAGCCGCTCGACACCCGCAACTTTTGCAGGAATGGCGTTCATCAATAGCGAGGAGGGATAGGCGGCGCGACCGCCCGGCACATAGAGCCCGGCGGCATCGACCGCGCTCCACCTCGCGCCGAGACGCACACCTGCCTCGTCCGTGTAATCGCGATCCTGCGGAAGCTGTGCCTCGTGATATGCTGCAATGCGCTGGGCCGCCAATTCGAGCGCGGCGCGAAGTTCGGGCTTGAGATCGTCGAAGGCAGCGCGGCACTGATCGGGTGAAATGGTCCATTCGTCCACGTCACCTAGCGAGTGGTCGTCATAGCGTGCAGTATATTCGACGAGCGCGGCATCTCCCCGGCCGCGCACATCATCGATGATCCGAGTCACCTGATGGGCAACATCCTCGCCGCTCTCGCGCCGGTCACGAACCAATCGCGCGAAGGCCCGCGCGAAATCGAGCTGCGAAGACTGGAGCCGCAACATCAGGACGGGCTCGCGACCGCGGCGCGGAAGCGTTCGACCATAGCGGCCACCCGCTCGTCGGTCTTGAGCGCGGCGCGATTGACGATAAGCCGAGCCGAAATCTGAAGGATCACGCTGGTCTCGACCAAGCCGTTTTCAATGAGCGTGCGCCCGGTGGAAACGAGGTCTACGATCCTGCTGGCAAGACCAAGGCTGGGGGCAAGTTCCATCGCCCCGTTCAGCTTCACAACCTCGGCCTGGATGCCGAGCGATTCAAAGTGGCGGCGGGTGAGATTTGGGTACTTGCTGGCGATGCGCAGGTGGCTTGTAGTGGTGTTGCAGTCCGCTTGCACCGGTTCAGCAACCGAGAGGCGGCAGTGCCCGATGTCGAGATCGACCGGCGCATAGAGATCCGAATAGGCGAATTCCTCGACCACGTCGGAGCCGACAATTCCCATCTGCGCAGCGCCATGAGCAACGAAAGTGGCCACGTCGAAGGCTCGAACGCGGATGATCCGCATGTCAGATTGCTCGCAGCCGAAGGCCAGAGCGCGCGACTTCTTATCGTGAAATTCGGCCTCGGGAACGATCCCGGCAGCGGCCATCATCGGCAGCGCCTCGTCGAGAAGGCGGCCCTTTGGCACGGCAAAGGTGAGCGGTCTGGGTTGCTCGCGGGACATGGTGCTGCGCCTTAAGGTGCAGCGCGGCAAAGGGCAACTCCAAGAGGCTCAGGGATAGGAGACAGTCGTCGGCTTGTCGGGCAGCGGGATGCGCTCATCCTCGTCGCCAGGGACCAGCGGGAAACGGTGGTTGAGCCAGTCCTGCTTTGCCTGCTCTATGTGCTCACGAGACGAATGGGCGAAGTTCCACCAGACATGACGCCGCGTGACAAAGGCCTCGCCGCCCATCAGCATAACGCGGCCGCCGTTCGCGCTCGAAAGGGTCATCGCCGCACCCGGTGAAAGCACAGTCAATCCGTAAAGGCCAAGCGGGATGCCGTCGATCGCCGCCGATCCGCCGACCAGCATCACGGCGCGCTCGTCGGCTTCGGCATCGATCGGGATCGACCCGCCAGCCTCGAGCATTACATCGGCATAAATCGTCGCGGCGTGCTGCGTAGTCGGAGCGGTGCTGCCCCAAAGCGTGCCCATGATGACACGCGCACTGGCCCCGCCGCCGTCGATCAGGGGCAGTTCGGTGCGGCATTCGAAGGCGGGAGCAATGTCCTCCTGACCGTCCGGCAGCGCGAGCCAGGTCTGCATCCCATAGAGTTTCGCACCTTTTTCACGCTCTCCCGATGGGCTTCGCTCGGAATGGACGATGCCCTTGCCTGCCGTCATCAGGTTCACCTGTCCGGGCCTGATCGTTGCAAAGCTGCCGAGGCTGTCGCGATGCTCGATCGCACCGGCAAAGTCCCCGTCGAACAGCCAGGTCACGGTGGCGAGGCCGATATGCGGATGCGGGCGAGGGGATCGCGCGACGCACCTCGAACTGGCCGAGATCGTGGGTGACCGGGATTACCGTCTTGAGGATGCTCATCGCAGTTTCGCCCTTCCTATTCGCCTGGCGCCATCGCCTTGATTGCAAGTGCGTGGACCCGATGGCCGGGAATATCGCCCAGTGCGGCATTGACCATGCGCTGGCGCTGAAGCCGCGAAACTCCGGCAAAGGCCGCGCTCTCGATTTCGACGGTGAAATGAGATTCGCCGCTGCCATCGTCGCCGCTGTGTCCGGAGTGGCTGGCGCTGTCGTTCACCACCGCGAGCCGGGTGGGCGCGAAGGCGCTTGTCAGCATCGAGTGCATTTCCTGTGCAATAGGTCCAGTCATTCGCGTCTCCTTGGTCTTTCAATTTAGGAATTGCCACGCCATCTTGCACCCCTTGAGAACCGACAGATTTCACGGACGCTTCGAGGCGCATGGCAAGACCTGCAACTGGCCCGGCTGCGATCAGCCGGCAGAGTTTCGCGCGCCCGGAATCCGGCCTGCCGGTTTCGACGGCCCCGGCGAATGGCGCTGGTTCTGCCTCGAACATGTCCGGGAATTCAACGCCGGTTACGATTATTTCGACGGAATGAGCCCCGACGAGATCATGCGCGCGCAGTCTCCGATTCACGGATGGGAGCGCGAAAGCCGGGCCTTCAATGCTTCTGCTGGCGTCGACCCAATGCCGCGCTGGGCCGATTTTTCCGATCCGCTCGATGCCATCGGCGCTCGTTTCAGTGCGCTTCGCAAGCGTGCCGAGGGGCCAACCGTTCGCAGTCCCGTGCTGATGGCCACCCTAGGAACGCCGCGCATTGGACGGCCTTGGCCTGTCGATCGAGACCGACCGCAAGGCCTTACGTCGCCGCTATACCGAGATGCTTCGCCGCTTTCACCCCGACCACAACGGCGGCGACCGGCGGCATGAAACGCAATTGCGGAGCGTGGTCGAAGCCTATCAGGTGCTGCGCAAGGGAGCGGTGTTCGGTTGATCGCACCGGCTTGCGCTATTGCAGCTGGAATGGGATGAAACCCCAATGCCGGCAACCACGATAGATCCCGACCTGCTCGACCAATATCTCGCGGACTTTCGCCGCGATGGCTTCCTCGTGGTCCGCGATGTGTTTGACCGACAGCGCGCCGCGCAGCTGGTGGAGCATCTCCATCGCGAACATCCCGAATATATGGGCGGAGACTTGACGGACGACCATTGCACGGTGGGCGATCGCCGAATCACCGCGCCGCTGCGCTATGCGCCGCCCTTCGATTGCGCCGATTTCGTTACGCACCCACTGGTAGACGCGATTCTCTGCGGGACGTTGGGAAGAGATTATGTGCTTGAGGCTTTCGGCGTGATCTCGTCATTGCCCGGCGCCATGGAGCAGAACGTCCACCGTGACGGTGGTTCGCTATTTCCCGATTCCGGGCTGGATGGGCTCTTGCCACCGTCAGCGGTCGCAGTAGCCATGCCGCTGGTCGATATGAACGAGACGAGCGGCATGACTGCGTTCTGGCCGGGAAGTCATCGTCAATCCCAGCGTGATCAGGAATCGCCGGGTATAGCCGCAGACGCGCCAGCTGGATCACTGGTATTCTGGGATTTTCGCACGTTCCACAACGGGCTGGCGAACAAGGGAGATGCGGCGCGGCCGCTTCTCTATATGACCTTGTCCTCGTCCAGCGTCTCCCTTGGCGTGGTGACTATGCCGCCAGGCTGATCTGTCCGGCAAGCCATTTCTGTTCGAAAGCCATCGGGCTGGTATAACCCAGCGT